>JANNHX010000022.1:0-4404 GCA_031404615.1 Chloroflexota bacterium | reverse complement strand
ATCGCTTCACACTCGACTGGTCCGGCACTTCGTCGGTTCCGCGCAGCTCGCGCATTCGGTCGCGGCCCAGCGATGACTCCCTTTCCTGCAGGAACACGTCCTTGAGCATCCAGAGGGCCATGCCCAGGGCAATGATCGAGGCGATCCGCGCGACGAGGTGGTCGCGGCCCATCCAGCCGAGGAAGCTCAGGAGCCCGAGACCGATGATGAAGTAGGTCACGAACACGGCGCCCACGTAGAGCGAGCCGGCGCCGAGCAGACGGCGGCGGGCCTCGGTGGTCGGGGTGCCGTTGGCGGTGACCGCGTTGACGAGCGTCAGGGTGAAGGTCGCGAACAGCACCAGCAGGGCGAACGCGCACGGGTTGAACCCGTCGAGGAAGCCTGCCGCCATGACCGTGGGGATCGTGAGACCCCCGAAGGCGGCACTGTCGAACGGGACGGCCAGCACATAGGCCGAGGCCGTGACGCCGACCGTCCCGAGGAGGACGGCCAGCACGACCGCCGGCAGCGGCCAGCCGAAGACGAGGCGGTGGTCGCGAAGTGTCGCGGGACCGGCGTCGTCAATGGGCGCGACGGTCGGGGCGCTCATGCGAGGCTCTTGCCCGTCACGTAGGCAGCCGACGCAGGCTCCACGACGATCTTGCCGTGCATGCTGGGGCTGTCCTTGCCGCCGCAGCAGGTCTCGCACCAGACGTCGTAGGTGCCGGGCTTGTCGGGGGCCGTCCAGGTCACCAGACGCGTGCCTTCGGCGGGGAGCTCCTCGTACAGGCCCAGATCCGGGGCGACCATCGTGTGCACCCCGCCCTCGAGATGCGCGGCCGCGTCGTCGGTCCACCAGTTGAGGGTGACCGTCTCGCCCGCCTTGACCTTGATCTCGCCGGGCGTGAAGCCCGCCATCGAGCTCTGGACGTCGATCACGCCCGCGGTCGACCCGCTCGGGCGATCGAAGAAGTCACCGAAGGCCAGCACGCCGCCGACCACGAGGACCGCGACGACGATCCCGCCGAACGCGAGCTTGCGCAGGCGCCGGGTGGAGGGTCTCTGGTCAGTCATGTCGGGCCTCCTGCCCATGGGTACCGTGGTGGGCTGCGTGAGAGCGGGCGCCGCTTGCGGGGGCGATCGGCGCGTCGTCGTCCAGGGCCGCTGTGGCGCGCCTGAGCTCCTCCTCGCTGATCTCGCCCCGGGCGAAACGGTCGCGCAGGATCGCGCTCGGATCGTGGTGGTTCTCGCGCCGCGGCTCTCGGACGAGGAGCCACACGACGGTGACCATCACGACCGCCCAGGCGGCCATCCAGATCCATGCCTCGGTTCCCATCGACCAGCCCGTCATCTCCGCGGACTCCTTCTGCTCTGGGCCGGCGGCGACGCGACCGGCACGTCACGAGCATCTGCGTGGTGGAACGGGAACGCCATGCAGGGATGGGCAAGCGTTGGTCAAGGCACCGTCAAGGCTTGCGCGGTCGCGGTCAGGGATCCGTGCGTCCGACGGCCTCGAACGCGACGCGCGCGACAGGGTCGGTCGTACCGTAGGGCGACCAGGCCCTGTCGAGTCGCTACCGGCGCAGCGCCGCCTCGATCCACTCGCGCGGTGGAACCGTCCGCAGACCGTCTGGGGTGCGGTACAGGCGGCACTGGGGTGCGTAATCGCCAGCGTCCAGGTAGCCGGGGTCGATGTCGTGCCCGTCGACCCGGATCGTGGGCGAGCCGGGGAACCGATGGGCGGACGCGACAGCGGGATCGGAGGCGTCGATCGACTCGACGGGCGTGCCGGGCGCGATCGCCGCGATCACGTCGTCCAGCAAGGCGCGGGCGGGCTCGTGGCCCGGACAGCCGTCGAACCAGAGGAACTCTACGCGCTTCATGACTGCATCATCACATTGATGCCTGGTCGGGCACCCGGCGTGAGATCGCGGTTCACCACGACAGCCAGCATCGCCGCGAGCAAGCGCGCCCGCAGCGAGCGCGGGATCACCCCGTGGCTTCCCGGACCCGATAGCCGACGCCGCGCACGGTCTCGATGAAGCGCGGGCTGGCAGGGTCGTCGCCCAGCTTCCGGCGGACGTTGGCGACGTGGACGTCGACGAGGTGATCGTCGGCGACGAAGTCGATATCCCATACCTGCTCGAGAAGCTGCGCCCGCGTGACGACGATGCCGGGCTCGCCCGCCAGCGCGGCGAGCAGGTTGAACTCAAGCGCCGTCAGCTCCACCGGTGCCCCATCGACCTGCACCAGCCGCCGCCCCGCGTCGATCTCGAGCCCCGCAGGGGCGCTCCCGGCGGTGGTCGCGCCGCTGCTGCGAGGCCGTCGCAGGAGCGCCTTGAGGCGAGCGACCATCTCCCGAGGCGAGAAGGGCTTGGTGAGGTAGTCATCGGCGCCAACCGTGAGGCCCACGATCCGGTCGATCTCCTCGCTGCGTGCGGTGAGCATCAGGACGTAGGCGTCGGAGAAGGCCCGCATCTGCCGGCACACCTCGATGCCGTCGATCCCCGGGAGCATGAGGTCGAGGACGATGGCGTCCGGAGCCCACGATCGGATGAGGTCGATAGCGGCAAGCCCGTTGTCCGCCGTACGCACCTCCCAGCCCTCGCGGCCGAGATAGCCCGCCACGAGATCAACGATCGGGGGCTCGTCATCGACCACCAGGATCCGGACCGCGAGGGCGGGGGAGGCGGCTGTCCGGCCAGTGCCGGATCGGGTGCGTTCGTCGGCGCACATCGTCATGGGATCAGCCAGGGCGGTTCCGATTGAGGCGCGCCCACCGGGTCCATGCAGCGGGCGCTGCCTGATCGACGGTCCCGGTCTCAGGGCCTGACGCAGCCCGAGAACCCGCGGTGCATGCCCGGATGCACGTCCTGGCCGAGCACGCCGTTCCGTGCCTCGACGCTGATGTGCATGGACCCGTATTCCCGGCCCGAGTCGCACATGTCCGCTGCGGCGGCGGGAAGCGCAGCCGCGAGGGCGAGGAGCAGGCCGCCGGCGAGGGCAAGCAGGGAACGTCGCATGGGTCTTCCTCCGGTGCTGGGCTCAGGCGACGACCGCGGCGTGCGCGAGCCAATCCTTCGGTCCGGGACGCCGCGTGTGAGCGCAGGCCGACCGATGTCTCCATGCTCCGGCGCCAGGCAGTGTGGCGTCCATGGAGCGCAGGTCAGGTCTCCATCAAGGATCGGTCAACGTCCCGCGGCGCAGTCGATCATCGGGGCGCTCTCGAGACGCCCAGAGCCCGCCTGCGACATCGACGGTGTTCGATCGCCAGAAGGACCTTTGGTCGGGGCGGTGGGATTCGAACCCACAGCCTCGTGCTCCCAAAGCACGTGCGCCACCGTTGCGCCACGCCCCGACAGGTTTCACGCTCGGGAAGCGCCGGTGCTTCCTGAGCGCCACTCCGAAGAGTAGCCTACGGCGGCCGTTGGCCCGGTCGGGACTCGATGCGTTCGACAAGCCATGAGCGCGACTGGAGCACCCTACCGTACGGCGATGTCCTTGACACCCAGCGTCGCACCCGGGTCGAACTGCGCGACGTTGAAGGGCAGCACCATGAGGCGGGTGACCTGGTCCCGGGTCGTGCCGAGCTCGATCGCCACGAAGTCCGTCATGGTCTGACAGCGGACGGCGTTGAAGACCTCGCGGCAGGACCTGGGCCCCTGGCTGCAGCCGGTCGCCAGCAGCGATGCCGCCAGCGCCGCAAGCAGCGCGATCGAACGTCTCATGACGCCAGCATTGCGCACGAACGGCGCCGCCGCGTTCCGGGATTACCCGCATCCGGGAGCAGGAGCATCGAGCGGCAATCGCACAACAGGCTGTGGGTGTTGAACCGGCGCGCGTCTCGGGCGACCCAGCCCACCCCATGCCGATCAGCCGGAGCGGGTGCGGGTTGGGCGGTTCGACCGGTCAACGCTCGCCGGGCGTTGGTTCGGTCGTCGTCCGACGGCCTTGACGAAACCTTGACGTGGTCCTGACGTCCGCTGGATGGACGCCCGGTCCTCCTCCCCCGACGATGGATCCACGGTCGACCACCGCGTCCCCGGACCCGGCCGCAACCACCACGTCCCTGATGGTCCGCCCGGCACATTCGAGGCAGGACCCGAAGCCGGAGGGCCACCCGTGGAGCGCGTTCGCGCCCGATGCTGCCTCGCCGTCGGTGCCATCGCCCTGGCGATGGCGGCAACGGCCACCGGGGCAGTCGCCGCCCCGCCCCGCGACCTCAGCGCCGACCTGGCGCCCGTCGCCGCCCGCGTCCCCGTCTCGCCCGGTGCGGGTCCCGTGCTGGATGACGAGGAGCACCCCGATCCCACGCCGCCTCCGAGTGAGGAACCGGGCATGGACGCCGACCCACACGGCGGCATGGAAGACCCGGCACACGAGGACGACATGGCGTCCCCGGAGCCGATGGACATGGGCGGCCAC
>JANNHX010000021.1:0-45031 GCA_031404615.1 Chloroflexota bacterium | reverse complement strand
GCCACGACCGTCAGCAGCACCGAGGTCATCAGCCACTGGCCCTGCGTGAGGCCCACGGCCTTCACGGCGACGACGCTCATGACGACGATCAGCGTGTTCACCGCGTCGCTGTAGAAGAACCGGCTGACGAGGAAGCGCCCCCAGGCCCGGCACCGTCCGCGCGTGGGCGATGGTCTCCCTGACCTGGGTCAGCTGGCGCATCGCGCTCATCTTCTCGGCGGGTGCGGTCGCGGTGTCCGGGCGGTCGCGGACGACGAGGAAGATCGGGATCGCGAAGACGGCGAACAGGATGCCGGCGACGAGGAAGATCGGGTCCGGGGATTCGGTGATCCCGAGGAGGATCAGCGTGAGGGCAGCGAAGATCGTGCCGCAATACCCGATCCCGACGCCGAGCCCCGACAGCTTGCCCCCGCGTCTCAGGGCGGCTGACCATCGTGAGGGTGGCGTCGTAGTAGATGAGCGCGGCCTGGTAGCCGAAGTTGGCGATCGTGAACAGGATCGCGCCGAGGACCGCCGGGCTCGGGCCGATGATGGCCGAGGGGACGATCGTCAGGACCGTGAAGAAGAGCAGGAACGGGAGCCGACGGCCGGCCCGGTCGCTCATCGCGCCAAGGATCGGCGAGACCAAGGCGTTGAGCCCGACGCTCACCGCGATCGCGATTCCCTGGACGAGCTGCCCCAGCCCCTGGCCAAAGCGGTCGTCGGCGGTCAGCCACAGGCCGATGGCCGTCGACACGATCGCGTACGAGAAGATCGTGTTCGCGAAGTCATACAGGGTCCAGGAGCCCTGCGCCAACCTGCGCTGGTTCCGCGCGTCCGGTACGGGTGCGGCGGTGGGCGTGACGGTCGCCTGCATGACGGCGTGTGACCCTCGTTCGGCTGCTGGAGTCGTCCCTCCCGACGCGGGGATCATAGGCGTCGGCGCGAGGCGCGGCAGGCCCGGAGCGAGCCGCGGGACGGGGCCGGGTGTCAAGGGACAGCGGGCGCCGCAGCCCGTGCCCTGGTCTCGAGGCCCTGCATGATCCCGATCCCTGCGTGATCCCGATCCCCTGACCTGATCCCGATCCCCTGACCTGATCCCGAGCCCCCTGACCTGATCCCGAGCCCTGCAGTGGGACTGCCAGTCATCGCTACAGCGGATCGCGACGCCGAGCGATGACTGCGGGGCACAGCATGGGACCTCCAGGCGCCGGTTTCGGGCCCAGGCGATGACCAGCAGTCATAGGTCGGGCCCTCGGGCCCGTGCGGGTATGACAGGGAGTCCCCGGCCCGGCACCCCCCGGCCCGGCACCCCACGGCCCGGAGCATGGCGACCGCACGCGCGCCGTGAACCCGCGGCGCTCACGCGCGGTACGATCCGGCGATGGCCGTCGATCCTGCGCTGCTCGATCTCGCCGCCGCGTGGCGGCCCCAGCGCCCCGGGCGCGAACCGCTCAAGACGATCACCGACGCCCTCGTGGAGCCGGACTGGAACGGGCTGCGCGTCCTCTGCGCGCTGAGCGTCGATGCCGCCGTCTTCATCCACGAAGGCGAGGCGATCGCCGTCCCCGCCGAGCTGCCGCCGGCGATGGTGGACGCGTTCGACGGGCTGGACGCCCTGGTCGAGGGCACCCTGACCACGAAGGCGCTCGAGAGCGGCGAAGGGATCCTCCCCCCGATGCCCGGCGTGGAGCGTCCGCCGATCCTCGTCCCCAGGGTCGCGCGCAGGAGCGTCCAGGACGACCCGTTCGTGCGCGCCCGCGATCACGAGGCACGCGAGGACGCCATCGCCGGCCCGGTCCTCGCGAAGCTCGCCCGCGGCGAGCGCCATGTGTTCGTCGCCACGGACCTGCTCTGGCTGGACGGTACGCCGCTCGACGACGTGCCGCTCCTGGAGCGCAAGCGCCTGCTCGACGGCGTGCTGGATGCGTCGTACCTCGTCCGCGTCACGCCGATCGTGAAGCCGTCCGCGATCCTCACGCTCGTGACGTGGGGCACGCTCGGGTTCCGCGAGCTCCACTACCGCGCCGCGAACTCGCGCTACCTCCCCGGGCGAGAGAACCCGGAGTGCGCCGTGACGCGGCCGCCGGATGGCCCGCACGGCCCCGCGAAGTCACCCGTCGCACCCCGCTGAGGGTCCCCCGGCATGCGCCCCGCATCCCGGTGCGTCGCTCGGGGTGGTAGGGTCAGGCCATGCCCGCGACGACCCTGACGCCCGCGATTCGGGAAGAGATCGCCCGCCTCGGCCGCGCCGACATCATGGTCGGCATCCCGAGCTTCAAGAACGCCGCCACCATCGGCTACGTGGTGCGTGCGGCGCATGCCGGGCTGGTCCAGTACTTCCCGGACCTCAAGCCCGTCCTCGTCAACAGCGATGCCGGCTCGCCCGACGGCACCCAGCGCGTCGTCATCGAGACCGAGCCGCCCGACTACGTGGAGGAGATCCTCCTCGTCCGGCCCACCAACAAGCTCGACCGGGTCACGCTCACCTACCCCGAGATCGACGGTGTCGGCGGCAAGGGCGCGGCCCTGCGCACGATCTTCGAGATCGCGGCGGCCCTCGACGTCCAGGCGCTGGTCGTCGTCGACAGCGACCTGCGGAGCATCGTCCCCGAGTGGATCGAGCTCCTGGCCGGCCCCATCCTCAAGGGCGGCTACGACTTCACAGCCCCGCTGTACGCCCGCTACAAGTACGACGGGACGATCACCAACACCGTCACCTACCCGCTGACCCGCGCGCTGTACGGCCACCGGATCCGCCAGCCAATCGGCGGCGACTTCGGCGTCAGCGGCGACCTCGTCCGACACTATCTCGAGCTCGACGACTGGACGGAGGACATCTCCAAGTTCGGCATCGACATCTGGATGACGACGTCCGCCCTCACCGGCGGCTTCGCGGTCTGCCAGACCCGCCTCGGCGCGAAGGTCCACGATCCCAAGGATCCCGGCTCGGATCTCGGGCCCATGTTCCGCCAGGTCGTGGGCACCATCCTGCGGCTCGCGGCGGCGCACCCCGATTCGTGGCTCAACGTCCGCGGCTCGCACGATGTCCCGGCCTACGGCTTCGAGCGGATCATCGACCCGCCGCCGCTCGAGGTGAATGCGATCCGCCTCCTCTCGGAGTTCCACGCCGGCTCCCTGACCCTCGCGGACACGTGGGGAAGAATGTTCGACAAGGCAAACCTGGAGACGGTCCTGGCGCTCGCCGCAGAGGCCGGCAAGCTCTCGGACAGTGCGTCGCGCAAGCTGGGCCTGGGCGGCGAGGATGCCCCGCGCGTCGGGACGCTCGAGATGGCCGAGGCCCTGTCCGCCTTCCACTTCCCGGACGACCTCTGGGCGCGCGCCATCTACGACCTGGTGCTCGCGGTCCGCCGCGGCGAGCTGGAGGCCGGCGCCATGGTCGCGGCGCTGGTGCCGGTCTACTTCGGGCGCGTAGGCAGCTTCGTGATCGAGAACCGCAACGTGACGACGGCCGACGCGGAGGAACGCGTGGAGCGCCAGGCCCGCCAGTTCGAGCTGCTCAAGCCGTACCTCACCGACCGCTGGAACGCGCTGGACGCCGAGGAGGCAGCCGCCGCCGACCCGAGGGGCGGCCGATGAGCACCCAGCCGCTGCCCAGCCACGTCCTCATCCCGGTCGCGAACCCGCTCACCGCCGAGGAGCTGATCCGGATCGGCGCAGCGCTCATGGAGGAGCGCACCGGCGAGCTCACCGCCCTGGGCATCGTCGAGGTGCCGGAAGGCATGCCGCTCTCCGAGGGGGCGACCCGCGCCCGCCAGGCCCGGCGGCTGCTCCAGAAGGTCCTGGACTACGTCCCCGAGGGGACCGTCATCCACCCGCTCGTGCGCATCGGGCGCCACGCGGCCGCCGGCATCGTGGAGGCCGCCGCCGAGCAGGAGGCGGACCTCATGATCTTCGGCTGGGGCGGCAAGTCCGGCCCGCACCGGGATCCCAACGCCTCGGTCATCAGCCCGACCATCGACGAGGTCGTGCGCGAGGCGCCGTGCGACATCGCGGTGGTCAAGCAGCGCGGCGCTCGGGACATCCGCCGGATCCTGGTCCCGGTCCGCGGCGGCCCCCACGCGGAGCTGGCGCTCCGCCTCGCCGATGCCCTCGCCCACCGCCACGACGCCACCGTCGTCGTCATGCATCTCGTGCCGGCCGGCGTCACCGAGGCGGTCCGCGCCCAGGCCGAACGCGCCCTCGCCTCGTTCGCACGCCAGTTCGTGACCGCGCGTTCCGAGCCGCTCCTGCGCGAGACCGCGAACGTGCGCACCGCGATCCTGCGCGAGGCCGAGCGCGCGGACCTCGTGGTCATGGGCGCCTCCGCCCCGCCCGGCGACAACGGCGGCTCCCTGTTCGGGTCGCTGCCCGAGGCCATCGCCCAGCGCGCCAAGCCCACGGTCATCGTCGTCAAGACGCGCGAGCCCATCGGCCGCCAGACCTTCGAGCAGCTCGCCCAGAAGGCCGAGACGCTGGTCGCCGCGGATCGCGCCGCCGAGGAGTCGCGCGCGATCCCGGCCAAGGTGGAGCGCTGGTTCGCGGAGGCGAACTTCCACCACAGCGAGTTCTCGGACCTCGGGCGCCTCGCCGCGCTCAAGCAGAAGCAGAACCTGACGGTCAGCCTCGTGCTCCCGACGCTCAACGAGTCTGAGACCATCGGCCCCATCGTCCGGCGCGCCGTCCACGAGATGCAGGAGCGCTACCCGATCCTCGACGAGATCCTCGTCATCGATTCCGCTTCCACGGACGACACCCGCGAGATCGCCGAGGCCGAGGGCGCGCGCGTGATCCAGCACCCCGACGTGCTCGCGCGCTACGGCTCGTTTGCCGGCAAGGGCGAGGCGCTCTGGAAGTCGCTGTACGAGACGTCCGGCGACATCGTGGTCTGGGCGGACACGGACGTCCGCAACTGGCACCACCGGATGGTCTACGGGACCCTTGGGCCGCTGCTGGTGGAGCCGCGCCTGCAGTACGTGAAGGGCTACTACCAGCGCCCGATCGTCGAGGGCGGCGTGCTCAAGGAAGGCGGCGGCGGGCGCGTCACGGAGCTCGTCGCGCGGCCGCTCATCAACCTGTTCTTCCCCGAGCTGTCCGGGTTCATCCAGCCGCTCTCGGGCGAGTACGCCGGGCGGCGCACGCTCCTGGAGCAGATCCCCTTCTTCACGGGCTACGCGGTGGAGATCGGGCACCTCGTCGACGCGGCCGAGAAGGCCGGGTTGGGCGGCCTCGGGCAGGTGGACCTCGAGCGGCGCGTGCATCGCAACCAGGAGCTCGAGGGGCTCTCGCGGATGTCGTTCGTCATCCTCCAGGCCGTGATGAAGCGGCTCGAGGAGCGGCGCCGGGCGCGGCTGTTCGCCGAGCTGGGGTCGACGATGAAGCTGCCGCGGTCGGGCCGTGGGCGGCTCTCGCTGGAGGTCCTCGAGATCGCCGACCACGAGCGCCCGCCGATGATCCGCATCCCCGAGTACCTGGAGAAGCGGCGTGCGGCCGCGGCCGACGACGACTCCGGCGACGGCGGCGAGCAGGGCGACTGAGAGGGTGGCCCGGCCCCCGCTGCGGCTGCTGATCGCGCCCGACTCGTTCAAGGGCTCCCTCACGAGCGTCGAGGTTGCGCGCGCGATCGCCGCCGGGTGGCTCCGGGCACGGCCCGCCGACTCGGTTCGTCTCGCACCCCTCGCGGACGGCGGCGAGGGCACGCTCATTGCGATCGAGGCGGCCGGCGGCTGGTCACGGCGCGAGAGCGGGGCCACGGATCCCCTCGGCCGCCCGATCCGGGCGTCTTGGCTCGCCCGCGCGGACGGTGGCGCGGCGTTCGTGGAGATGGCGCAGGCGTCGGGGCTGTCGCTCGTCGTCGCCGCGGAACGGGACGCCGTGAGTGCCACCAGCCGCGGGACCGGCGACGTGCTGCGGGCCGTGCTGGATGCCGGGATCCGGGAGATCGCGCTGGGTATCGGCGGGTCTGCCACCACCGACGGCGGCGCCGGGCTCCTGCGCGCACTCGGCGCGGCGGTGAGCGACGACCTGGCGGCCGTGGACCTCGCGGGCCTGGACCCGCGCCTGGCCGAGGTCCGGCTCCGGATCGCCTGCGACGTCACCAACCCGCTGCTCGGGCCGGACGGGGCCGCCGCGGTCTACGGGCCGCAGAAGGGCGCGACCCCCGAGCTGGTCGCGGCGCTGGACGCGCGGCTTGTGCGGTACGCGGACGCGCTGGAGGCCGCGACGGGGCGGGAGGCTCGTGATCTGCCCGGCGCCGGGGCCGCCGGCGGCGTCGGCTTCGGGCTCCTCGCGCTGGCCGGCCGGTTCGCGTCGCTCAGCCTGGAGCCCGGCATCGACCTCGTCATGGCGGAGGCGGGCTTCGACGCGGCGCTCGCCGCGACGGACCTGGTGGTCACCGGCGAGGGGCGGATCGACCGCCAGACGGCCTTCGGCAAGACGGCGATGGGGGTCGCGCGACGGGCGCGGGCGGCGGGCGTCGCGTGCGTCGCCATGGGCGGCGGCGTCACGCCCGAGGGCATTGAGGCGCTGGCGTCCGTCGGGGCGGTGGCCGTGCCGGTGAGCGAGGGGCCGGGCTCGGTGGAGGCGGCGATGGCCGCGGGTGCGGCCCCCCTGGAGCGGTGCGGCGAGCGGGTCGCGCGGCTGGTGGGACTGTCTTGACTAAGTCCGATGAACTAAGTCAGAATGAACCCATGACGACGGTCAACATTCACGAGGCGAAAACACACCTCTCGCGCCTTGTCGAGCGCGTCGAGCACGGGGAGCGGATCGTGATCGCCCGGGCCGGTCGCCCGGTTGCCATGCTGATGCCGATCGCGGCACCTCCGCGCCGCCAGCCGGGCCGGGACCGGGTGGTGATCCACGACGACTTCGACGAGCCGCTGGCGGACTTCGCCGAGTACGCCGCGCTCATGGGTCCGGTCCGGGAGCCCGGCGCATGACCCGAGTGCTGCTCGACACGCAGGCATTCCTGCTGTGGGTCTCCGGCTCGGACAGGCTGACGCCGCGCGCCGCCGAGGCGATCGCGGACCCCGAGGTGCACGTGCTCGTGAGCGTCGTGACCGCGTGGGAGATCGCCATCAAGTCCGCTGCAGGCAAGCTGGAGCTCGAGGCGCCCGCCGAGGCCTACGTGCCCGACCGGATTCGGCTGCACGGGTTCGAGCCGCTCCCCATCGACATGGCGCACGCGCTCACGGCCGGTGCCCTGCCTCGGCATCACGGCGACCCGTTCGACCGGATGCTCGTCGCGCAGGGCCAGGTCGAGGACGTGCCGATCATCACGGGAGACCCCCTCCTGGGCCTGTACGACATCGAGACGATCTGGTGAGCCCCGCCATGCCCGCCACCGCGAGCGCGAGGGAGCCCGCGGCCGCCAAGGCGAAGAAGCCCGCCGCGAAGACGCCCGTCAAGCGCGCCCGCAAGGCCGCGGACCCGGCCAGGCGCTGGGCGAGCTACCTGCGCCGCTACCGGCCCGGCCTCCAGGGCTACGTGCTGGGCGGGCTGACCGTCACGTATGGGCCGCAGGTCTGGGAGTCCCGCCTGGACCCCACGAGCGAGCTCATCCTCACGATCCTCACCCAGAACACCGCGGACGTGAACGCCGAGAAGGCGTACGAGGCGCTGCGCGTCGCGTACCCGTCTGACAGGGCGCCCGAGGAGCACAAGCACGGCATCGGGTGGGGCGGGGAGGGCCTGTCCGTCGCCCCGCCTCCGGACTGGGTTGCGGTGGAGAACGCGCCACTCCCCCAGCTCATCGATGTGATCCGGCCCGGGGGCCTCGCCCCGCAGAAGGCGCCGCGCCTCCAGGCGACGCTCCGCCACATCCGCGAGCAGCGCGGGGACTACGGCCTCGGGTTCCTCGGCGAGATGCCGGCGCTCGAGGCCCGGGACTGGCTGACCGCGATCGACGGGATCGGCAGGAAGACGGCCTCCATCGTGCTCGCCTTCTGCTTCGGGATGCCGGTCATGGCGGTGGACCGGCACGTGGAGCGGGTCAGCAAGCGCATCGGGCTCATCCCGGAGAAGGCGACCGCGGACCAGGCACACGACCTGTTCCTCGGCATTCTGGAGCCGGACGACATGTACGCGGCCCACGTCCTGCTCATCCACCACGGCCGGGCGATCTGCCACGCGCAGAACCCCAAGCACGACCTGTGCCCGCTCCGGGACCGCTGCCGGGCCGTGAACCCGAAGGCGACCTGAGGACATCGACAGGTGCAGACCACCGGCCGCATCCCCCTCATCCTCGACGTCGACACGGGGATCGACGACTCGCTGGCCCTCCTCTACGCCGCCGCGAGCCCGGAGGCGGAGCTCGTCGCGGTGACGTGCCTCTCGGGCAATGCCGAGGCCGCGGACGTGGCCCGCAACACCCTGGCCGTCCTCGAGCTCGCCGGCCGCGGCGACGTCGAGGTGGCCATCGGCCGTCGCGTCCCGCTGCTCCGGCCCCTGGAGATCACGCCCGAGACCCACGGCCCCCTCGGCACGGGCTACGCAGACGTCCCCGAGCCCGCACGCCAGGTCTCAACGCGTTTCGGCCCGCAGCTGATCATCGACGAGGCACGCCGCCGGCCGGGGCGAGATCACGTTCGTCACCCTCGGCCCCCTCACGAACCTTGCGATCGCCGTCCTGGTGGAGCCCCAGCTCCCGCGGCTGCTGAAGCGGTGGATCCTCATGGGCGGCGCGTTCCGCACGCCGGGCAACACGACCCCGACCGCCGAGTGGAATGTCCACTGCGACCCCGAGTCAGCCAGGGTCTGCTTCGCCGCCTGGCAGGCGGCCATCGACGCGGATCCGACGATCCCCCGGGCGCTGGCAATGAGCCTGGACGTCACGGAGCAGGCGCGGATCCTGCCCGCGGACGTGGCGGCGCTCGCGGCCCGCGCGGGTGCCACGGGCGACCTTGCGCTGGACCCGGACCAGGCGCCCGACCCCGCACGCCGGGCCACCGCGGACAACCCGATCGTCGCCTACATCGCGGACTCGCTGCGCTTCTACTTCGAGTTCCACGCGCGGTACGACGGCTTCTACGGCTCGTTCATCCACGACCCCCTCGTGCTCGCCTGCGCGCTCGACCCCGGGCTCGTGCGCGCCGCGCCCGCGGCGGTGGACGTGGACACGGCTGGTGGTCGCGCGGACGGCCAGACGATCGCGGACTGGCGCGGGCTCTGGGGGCGGACGCCGAACGCTGACGTCGCCACCGAGGCGGACGCGGCCGAGTTCCTGCGGCGGCTCATCGAGCGCGTCGGCGCCCTCGCGGCGGGGCGCGGGCACCCGGCGTAGGTCGCGGGGCGCGGGCACCCGGCGTAGGTCGGATGTCCCCCCTCGCGCCCCGCGCGGCGGAGGGCCGGCTGTCAGCGGCCTTCGCGGACGATCAGGACGGAGCAGGGGGCGTGCACGAGCACGTTGCGCGCCGTGCTGCCCAGGATGAGCCTCGCGAGGCCGGTGTGGCCGCGCGTCCCCATGACGATCGTGGCGACGTTCGTCGCCGCCGCGTAGCGGACGATCTCGGCGGCCGGATCCCCCTCGAGCGCGACGGGAGTCGCCCGCAGGCCGATGGCCTCGAGGCGATGGGCCTCGTTGCTGGCCTCCTCGCGGACCTCGTTGCGGGCCTCGTCCACGGACTGGGTGTAGGACTCGAGGACCTGGTCGTAGAGGCCGGGCGTGAAGCCTGCGGCGACAGGGACGGCGACCTCGGCGACGGTCACGACGCTCACCGGCATGCCGGCAAAGATCGGCCAGCGCGTGAACACGGTCTCGGCGTGCCTGGCGGACTTGGAGCCGTCGTCCGCGAAGACGAGCGGCTCGAGGTGGCGGTGCCGCGCGACGAGGACGGGGCACGGCGCGTGGTCCACGATCTCCGAGGCGGTGCTGCCCAGGAGCATCGTCGCGATGGTGCCGTGCCCACGGCTGCCGACCACCACGAGGTCCGCGCCAAACGCGCCGGCCTCGTCCACGATGGAGCTGCCGGGCCGGCCGTGGAGCAGGAAGCCCTCGACCTTGAGGTCCGGGCGCTTGAGCGCGGACTCGGCCCTGGCGATGGCCTCGCGGAGATGTCGGGCGGCGGACGCCTCCTCGGTCTCGAGGTTGGTGCTGGCATCCCCCACCGAGACCCACGAGAGGGCGAGCGCGTCCGTATAGGGGCGGTGCACGCCCACGACGCGGACGACTGAGTCGGGCGGGAAGGCGAAGCTCGACACGAGCTCCGTGGCACGGTCGCTGCAGACCGAGCCGTCGGTGGCGAGAAGGATGCGCATCGTGAACCTCCGAACACCCGGATCGTCGCCCAGGGGATCGGTGGCGTGATCGGCCGAACGGCCCGATCGGGCCTGCCCCTTGGCGGGCGCGGCTAGGCCGTCGTAGCGATGGTTCGCCTGACGTCGCGCGCGATCTCCACGTCCTCGCGGGCCGGGATCACGAACGCACGGACCGCGGCGCCCGGCACGCCGATCTCCCGGTCGGCCGTCCCGGGCCGGCCGTTCGCCTTCGCGTCCAGCGCGATCCCCAGGTAGCCGAGGCCGTCGGCGGCCAGCGCGCGCACGACGGGGGCACGCTCGCCGACACCGCCGGTGAACGCGATCGCGTCCAGCCCGCCCATCGCCGCCGTCATCGTCGCGATGGCGCCCCGCAGCCGGTGCAGGTAGACCTCGAGGCCGAGGCGCGCGCCGGGCTCGCCGGCCTGCGCCCCGTCGAGGACCGCGCGCATGTCCGCCGTCCCGGCAAGGCCAAGCAGCCCGGAACGGTGCTCGAGGGTCGCCGCCAGCTCTGCCGGCGGCATCCCCACGTGCTCGGCCAGCCACAGCACCAGGCCGGGATCCACCGTGCCCGAGCGCGTGGCCATGACCAGGCCCTCCAGCGGCGTGAACCCCATGGTCGTGTCGACGGAGCGCCCGCCGAGCACCGCCGCGAGCGACGCCCCGGCGCCCAGGTGGCACGTGACGACGCGGAAGGTCGCGTCACCCTCACGGGCGCAGAGGAGCGCGGCGCGGCGTGACACATAGGAGTGCGAGAGCCCGTGGAATCCGTACCGGCGCAGGTCCCAGCGCTGGCGCCACTCCGATGGCAGGGCGTAGGTCGAGGCGGCCGTGGGCAGCGTCGCATGGAACGCGGTATCGAAGCAGGCGACCGCCGGCACGTTCGGCAGCACGGCCCCGACGGCCTCCAGCGCGGCCAGCGACTTCGGCTGGTGGAGTGGCGCAAGGTCGGTGAGCGCGGCGATCTGCGCGAGGACCCGCTTGTCCACGAGCACGGGGTGCGTGAACACCGTGCCGCCGTGGACCACGCGATGGCCGACGGCGTCGATCGTCTCGCCGCCCCAGGCCGCCACCGCCTCGGCGACCAGGCGGGCGTCCGTCGCCCCGCGGACCGCCGGCAGATCCGCGGACGCGACGACGACGTCGGTGGGGTCCAGCAGCCGCAGCTTCAGGCTGCTGGATCCCGCGTTGACGACAAGGATCCGGCGCGGCCCTCTGCCCGTGACGTGGCCGTCAGCCGACGTGTCGTCCCCTAGTGCGGCCATGCCCAGTTCGCGATCTCGGGGGCATCCTCGCCCTCGAGCCTCGTGTAGGCCCGCGCCTCGATGCGCTTGTCCACCATCAGCTGGCGGACGTGGCCGGCCCTGGGGCCGAGGCCCGGCACCCGATCGATCACGTCGATGACGAGGTGGAATCGGTCGAGGTCGTTGAGCATCACCATGTCGAACGGCGTCGTGGTGGTGCCCTCCTCCTTGTAGCCGCGGACGTGGATGTTGACGTGATTCGTCCGGCGGTACGTGAGGCGGTGGATCAGCCACGGGTAGCCGTGGTAGGCGAAGACGACCGGCTTGCTCGTGGTGAACAGCGAGTCGAACTCCGCGTTGGACAGGCCGTGCGGGTGCTCCTTCTCGTCCTGGAGCCGCATCAGGTCGACGACGTTCACAAAGCGCACCTTGAGCTCCGGCAGGTGTTGGCGGAGCAGGTCGACCGCGGCGAGCGCCTCGAGCGTCGGGACGTCGCCGGCGCTGCCGATGACGACGTCGGGCTCACCGCCCTGGTCGTTGCTGGCCCAGTCCCAGATCCCAATGCCGCGGGTGCAGTGGAGGATCGCCTGGTCCATCGTCAGCCAGTTGGGGCTGGGCTGCTTGCCGGCGACGATCACGTTGACGTAGTGCCGGCTGCGCAGGCAGTGGTCGCCCACGGAGAGCAGCGTGTTGGCATCCGGCGGCAGGTAGACGCGGATGACGTCGGCCTTCTTGTTCACCACGTGGTCGATGAAGCCCGGGTCCTGGTGGGAGAAGCCGTTGTGGTCCTGCCGCCAGACGAGGGACGAGAGCACGTAGTTGAGCGATGCGATCGGGCGCCGCCACGGGATGTCACCGGTGACCTTCAGCCACTTCGCGTGCTGGTTGAACATCGAGTCGATGATGTGGATGAAGGCTTCGTAGCAGTTGAACACGCCGTGTCGGCCGGTGAGCAGGTAGCCCTCCAGCCAGCCCTGGCACTGGTGCTCGGAGAGGACCTCCATGACGCGGCCGTCCCGGGCGAGGTGGTCGTCGCCCGGGATGATCTCCGCCATCCAGGTCCTGTCCGTGACGTCCAGCACCGCGCCGAGGCGGTTCGAGGCGGTCTCGTCCGGGCCGAACATGCGGAAGTTCTCGCGGTTGCGGTCCATGACGTCCCGCACAAACGTGCCGAGGACCCGGGCCGCCTCGGACGTGGTGGCCCCGGGCCGGGGCACGGCGACGGCGTAGTTGCGGAAGTCCGGGAGGACGAGGTCGCGGAGCAGCTCCCCGCCGTTCGCGACCGGGTTCGCGCTCATGCGCCGGTAGGCCTTCGGCGGCAACGCGGCGAGCTCCGGGACCAGCGCCCCGTGCTCGTCGAACAGCTCCTCGGGCCGGTAGCTGCGCATCCAGTCATCGAGGATCGCCCGGTTGTCCGCATTCTTGCGGACTTCGCTCATGGGAACCTGGTGCGAACGCCAGGCGCCTTCCACCTGGTGGCCGTCGATCGTCTTCGGCCCCGTCCAGCCCTTCGGCGTACGGAGCACGATCATCGGCCACGCGGGACGCTCGGTCACCCCGCCCTCGCGGGCGGCCTTCTGGATCGCGTGGATCTCCTGGACCACGGCATCGAGCGTTGCCGCCAGCTGCTGGTGGACCTCCGCGGGGTCGTCCCCCTCCACGAAGTAGGGCTTGTGGCCGTAGCCCTCCATCAGCGCCGCCAGCTCTTCCTTGGGGATCCGGGCGAGGATCGTGGGGTTGGCGATCTTGTAGCCGTTCAGGTGGAGGATCGGCAGCACCGCGCCGTCCGTGACCGGGTTGAGGAACTTGTTGGAGTGCCAGCTCGTGGCCAGCGGGCCGGTCTCGGCCTCGCCGTCGCCGACGACCGCGCAGACCACCAGGTCGGGATTGTCGAACGCCGCGCCGTACGCGTGCGAGAGCGCGTAGCCCAGCTCTCCGCCCTCGTGGATCGAGCCCGGCGTCTCGGGGGCCACGTGACTCGGGATCCCGCCGGGGAACGAGAACTGGCGGAACAGCTTGCGGATGCCATCCTCGTCGCGCGTGATGCTCGGGTAGACCTCGCTGTAGGTCCCCTCGAGGTACGCGTTGGCGACGATCGCCGGGCCGCCGTGGCCGGGTCCGATCACGTAGATCGCGTCGAGGTCCCAATTCCGGATCACGCGGTTCATGTGCGCGTAGATCATGTTCAGGCCAGGGGTCGTGCCCCAGTGGCCCAGCAGGCGCGGCTTGACGTGCTCGGGCTTGAGGGGTTCCTTGAGCAGCGGGTTGTCGAGCAGGTAGATCTGGCCGACGGAGAGGTAGTTCGCCGCGCGCCAGTAGGCGTCGATGAGGCGCAGCTCGTCGGGGGACAGGGGGCCGCTCGACGCGGCGGGGGCAGACGCGAGGTCGGACGTGGTCATGGAAGCCTCCAAAGCGGTCGCCCCTAGCCTACACCGATCCCGTGCCTTGTGGAACCGGTTCCATCAAGGCGGGGCGGGCGGCGGGCGGCGCGGGCAGCGGGCTGGACACCGAGACGCCGGAGGCCCCTCAGTCCTCGCGGCGCATCGCCACGACCAGGAGCAGGAACGTGGTCTCGAGGATGTCGACGCCGGCGATGACGAGCGCGACGATGAACGGCAGCGGGTGGCCGATGAGCCAGCCGGCGGCGGCCGACAGTGCCGCGACGGCGAGGAAGACGTAGCGCACGCCGCGCACGAGGGTGGCGAGGTCGCGCCCGGTCATCGACTCGGCGTCGATGTGTCGACCGGCCTCGAGGCGTTTGACGGCCTGGAGGACGCACCACAGCGCAGCCACCACGCTCAGCCCGACCAGCGCCGAGCGGACGAGGGGCGGCGGGTGGGCGATGGCGTCGAGCAGCTCCCCGTTCCACCCGAGGAGCGTTCCGCCGACGAGCGCCAGCCCGCCCGCGAGCAGCCACGCGAGCCTGCCTCGATCCATCCCGTTGTTCATGCGAGCTCCAGCCCAACCTCGTGCATCTCACCGCCGACGATCCGCCACGCGCGGAGGGCCGTCGCGTCCGCGAGCGAGATGAGCAGGTAGAGGGCGTCCGGGTACAGCGCCAGCCCGACATCGGTCAGCGACGGCACGGCCGGCGACCGCACGTGGGAGTGGACGATGCCCCAGATGACCTCGTCGGCGTCGTCGGTCTCGACGGTGACCCGGTAGAGGTCGTCGGGGTGGACCGAGTAGCGCACCGGCGATGCGGCCGCATTCCGACAGGCCACGTAGCGCAGCGCCACGCCGCCGGACGCCGCCGGCGCGGATCCGGCGATCAGCCCGCAGGCCTCGAGCGGGTACTCGGCTCGCGCCTGGGCCTCGATCGCCTCCGCGATCGCGCCGGGCAGTGAAACCAGGGCCGGACCGGGATGGTCTCCCACCTTGGGCGCTGCTGGCCCTCGGGCGGGCATCGCCGCCTGGACGGGCATCCCCGCCTGGACGGGCATCCCCGCCTCCGTCACCCGGCCCCGCGCAGGACCGCGGGGACCTTGACCGTGCTCATCGGGATCCTCCGAGCGTGAACACCCCGCCGGGAGCGGTGGACGGGATGGGGAGCGGGGTGCCGGCCTCCCGCGCGGCGACGGCCGCATCGGAGCAGACCGGGCAGGCGGGATCGCGGCGGAGCCGGAGCTCGGTGAACTCGGTCTCCAATGCATCGAACAGCAACAGGCGGCCGGCGAGCGTCGTGCCGATCCCAAGCAGGACCTTGAGCACCTCGTTCGCCTGGAGGAGGCCCATGATCCCGGGCACGACGCCCAGCACACCGGCGACGGAGCAGCCGGGCGCGAGCTCGGGCGGGGGCGGCGTCGGGTACAGGCAGCGGTAGCAGGGACCCACGCACGGGAGGAAGGTCGTGACCTGTCCCTCGAACCGGAACACGGACGCGTGGACAACCGGGATGCCGGCCACGACCGCCGCGTCGTTGAGGATGTAGCGGGTCTCGAACGTGTCGGTCCCGTCCACGATCGCGTCGTAGCCCGTGATGATCCGCTCGACGTTGTCCGCGACGAGCATCTCGTCGTGCCCCAGCACCGTGACGTCGGGGTTGAGGGCCGTGATGGTCCTGCGCGCGGACTCGACCTTCTTCTCGCCGACGCGGTCGTTCGTGTGGAGAACCTGGCGCTGGAGGTTGGAGAGGTCGACGACGTCGAAGTCGATGATGCCGATGGTGCCGACACCAGCCGCGGCCAGGTACAGCGCCGCCGGCGAGCCGAGGCCACCGGCGCCGATGAGCAGCACCTTGGACGAGAGCAGCTTCGCCTGCCCCGCCGACCCCACCTCGGGGATCAGCAGGTGGCGGCTGTAGCGCTGCTTCTGGGTATCCGTCAGGCGGACGGGCTGTGTCCACTCGAAGCCCTGGCTCTTCCAGGCCTGGAACCCGCCGCTCATCGAGGCGACGTCCTCGTAGCCCATGCCGCGCAGCGTCTGGGCGGCGAACAGCGAGCGGATGCCGCCGGCGCAGTACAGGACGACGGGGGTCGAGCGGTCCGGGACGGCGGCCTCGATCTCCTGCTCGACGTAGCTCTTGGAGATGTGGCGGGCGCCTGGCACGTGGCCCTGGTCCCACTCGGACGCCTCACGGACGTCGACGAGGGCGATGCCGCCGCGCTGGCGCAGCGTATCGGCCTCCGCCGGGGTGAGCTCGCGGATCTCGCTCCGCGCCTCGCGGAGGAGCTCGGCATAGGTCTTGGGCATGGCGAGGGGCTCCGGTGGGACGACGGGCCGCCGTCGAACGGCGGGGCGGCTAGGTCGTCTCCTTCGCGAACGGCTTGATGCCGGTCTCATCGAGGAGGTGCTGGAGCGAGTCGAACGAGAGCATGGCGCACTTGAGGCGCGCCGGGCTGATCTCGATCCCGAGCAGCTCCAGGAGGTCCGTCGCCGCGAACCCGGCCACGTCCCCCACGGGCTTGCCCTTGATCTCGTCCGTCAGCAGGGAGGCGGAGGCCTGGCTGATCGCGCAGCCGCGGCCGGTGAAGCCCACCTCGGTCACGACGCCGTCGGCAACGGTGAGCTGCATCGTGATGCGGTCTCCGCACAGCGGGTTGGCGCCCTCGAACGAGGCGGAGGGAGCCTCAAGGACCCCGAAGTTGTGGGGCCGCCGGTAGTGCTCCAGGATGTAGTCGCGGTACAGGTCGTCCATCGGTCCCCGGAGTGTAGCGTCCGGCCGGTCAGGAGCCCGTGCCGAAGAGGTGCTGGACCTCCTTGAGCGCGGCCGCCAGCGCGTCGATGTCCTCGGTGGTCGTGTAGCACTGGAACGACGCGCGCGCCGTGGCGGCGAGGTCCAGGCGCTCGTGGAGCGGCATCGTGCAGTGATGGCCCGCGCGGACCGCGACGCCGTACCGGTCCAGGACCTGGGCCACGTCGTGCGGATGGACGCTCGGGATGTTGAACGGGACCACGCCACCGCGCAGGTCCGGGTCCGCCGGGCCGTACAGCTCGATCCCCGGGACCTCGCGCGGGAGCATGTCCAGCGCGTACGCGACGAGCTCGCGCTCGTGCGCGCGCAGCCGGTCCATGCCCAGAGCCATGAGGTAGTCCGCGGCGACGCCGAGCCCGATCTGCGCCGAGATGTCCGGGGTGCCGGCCTCGAACTTCCAGGGCAGCTCGTTCCACTCGGATCGGCGCAGGTGGACCTCGCGGATCATGTCGCCGCCGCCCATGAACGGGGGCATGGCCTCGAGCAGCTCGCGCCTGCCCCAGAGCACGCCGGAGCCCGTGGGCCCGAGCGCCTTGTGGCCGGAGAAGACGTAGAAGTCGCAGCCGATCGCCTCGACGTCCACGGGGAGGTGCGGCACGGCCTGGGCGCCGTCGATGAGGACGAGCGCACCGGCCTCGTGGGCCTTGCGGGTCATCTCCTCGACCGGGTTGATCGTCCCCAGCGTGTTTGACACGTGGGTGAACGCGACCAGCTTGGGCCTGAGGCGGAGCAGGACGTCGAACACGTCCTGGCGCAGGATCCCGTCGTCCGTGATGGGGATGAACTCCAGGTCCTCGTCCTTCTCCTGGGCCAGGATCTGCCACGGAACCAGGTTCGCGTGGTGCTCCATCTCGGTCAGGATGATCGCGTCGCCGCGCTCGATGTGGCGGCGGCCCCACGAGTACGCCACGAGGTTGATCGCTTCGGTGGCGTTGCGGGTCCAGATGATCGTCCGCGGATCCGGCGCGCCGATCAGCCGGGCGACCTTTGCGCGCGAACCCTCGTACGCGGCCGTGGCGCGCTCGGACAGCTGGTAGATGCCGCGGTGGACGTTCGCGTTGTCGCGTCGGTAGTAGGCGTCCATCGCCTCGATGACCGCGGTGGGCTTCTGCGAGGTCGCCGCTGAGTCAAGGTAGACCAGCCGGTGCCCGAAGACGTCCTGGTCGAGGATCGGGAAGTCAGCCCGCAGGGCGGCCGGGTCGAGCGGCGCCGTGGCGACCGGGCGCGTCTCGGTGGTCATTGTCGTTCGCTCCTACCGGCCGGCGGTGGCCGTCTCGGGCTCCTTGGGCAGCACGAGGGCCTCGTCGGGGACGCCGATGTCGAGGCCGTTCTCGCGGAGGATCGGGCCGTAGCCCTCGTCCTCGAGGCGCAGTGCGAGGTCCTTGCCGCCCGAGGTCACGATGCGCCCCTCGGCGAGGACGTGGACCACGTCCGGCGTGATGTAGTTGAGCAGCCGCTGGTAGTGCGTGATCAGCAGGACGCCCATGTCCGGGTTGAGCTGGGCGTTGACGCCCTCGGCCACGATGCGCAGCGCGTCGATGTCGAGGCCCGAGTCCGTCTCGTCGAGGATCGCGAACTCCGGCTCCAGCATCGCCATCTGGAGCATCTCGAGGCGCTTCTTCTCGCCGCCCGAGAAGCCGTCGTTGACGTAGCGGGCCGCGAACCCGTCGTCCATCTTGAGCAGCGCCATCTTGGCGCGCATCCGCTTGCGGAAGTCGAGCATTGACACGCCGCCCTTGATGGCGTCCGTGGGGTCGATGTCGGGGTTCTTGTCGATGCCCTGGAGCTTCGCGTTGAGCGCCGAGCGCACGAACGAGGCGACCGACAGGCCGGGGACCGCGGTCGGGTACTGGAACGCCAGAAACAGGCCCAGGCGCGCCCGCTTGTCGGCCGAAAGCTTGAGCAGGTCGTAGCCCTTCCAGGTGACCTCGCCGCCGAGGATCCTGTAGGCCGGGTGGCCCGCCAGCGCATAGGCGAGCGTCGTCTTGCCGGACCCGTTGGGGCCCATGATCGCGTGGACCTCGCCCTTGCGGATCGTGAGGTTGATCCCCTTGAGGATCTCGAGCTCAGGCTTTGCGGCCGGCGCGACGCGCAGGTCGCGGATGATCAGCTCCCGGTCGTTGGCGTCGGTCACGAAGTGGCTCCTGTGAGCGTTGCGCTTGGCGCAGGGTCGAGGTCCCCGGCCGCGGCGCCGGCCCGGGACGAGGCCGGCGCACGCGGGTCGAGGGTGATGTGGCGGACCGGGACGAGGTCCGCGAGGGTCATGCCTTCGAGCGTGCCGGTGATGGCATCCCGGACGCGGATCCAGAGCACGTTCACCGTGCACTGCGTTGAGCGGTCGCAGCAGTTGGCGTGGTCCGGGTCGTCCGAGGCGCAGATCATCGGCGCGATGGGGCCCTCCAGGGCGCGGAGGACGTCGCTCATCCGGATCTGGGCGGGGTGTGCGACGAGCTCGTAGCCGCCGCGGGCGCCACGGGTGGAGGTGACCAGCCCCGCATCCCGGAGGCTCGTCACGAGCTGCTCCAGGTAGGCGCGCGGCAGGTCCTCGTCGAGGGCGATCTCCGCCAGGCTGGCTGGTCCTTCCCCGTAGCGACGCCCGAGCTGCACCATCAGGCGCACGCCGTACTCGCCCTTCGTGGAGAAGGCGACGGCGCCGGATCCGTGGAAGCTCGCGCGTTGCGTCAGGGTCTGGTCCTCGCGGATGAGCGGTTCGGAGGCGGTCCGGAGTTCCCCGAGGGGTCGCCGTACGGCCTCAGAGGCCGCCGGGGAATTCCGACCTGTTTCCTAGGGATTGAGTCTAGACCCCTTCCGCGGATCGCGTCAACGAGGGGTTGGCGGTCAGTGACGCGGCTGTTGGGCGGTCCGCCGTGAGGGGCGGCCCGACGGTCGGTCTGCCGTCACGGGCGCTCGCAGCGCGGGGCGGCAGCGAGCGGGACGTCGGACCCTCGACACTGTCGCCGGCGGAGCGTCCCGCCGGGCGGTCGGTCACATCGTGGGCCGCCACGGGCAGGACGTCGAGCCTCGTCTACGCCTGGACATGGTGGTCGACACGGCGGACCGGCCGAATTCCCATCACCGACCACCCGGGCGCGTAGGTGAGACGTGTTGGCTCAGCGACGGTGTCTTGCACCATGTCCAGGCGTAGGTGGGTGCGATCACCCCGAGACAAGGTGGCCTCGCGGTGGGCGCCCCTGGCGCAGCCAGCTGTGCGCGGGGGGACCGACCCCGGGCATGAAGCGGCTCCCCGGCCCGGCGGGGAGCCGGCGACCGAGGAGCCGAAGAGCGCGATTGCACGGGTGGCGGGGGTGATCAGGCCGGACGCGATCCACCGTCGGCGGCCTGGTCCGACACGGCACCGGGGGCCTGTGCGAAGTCCTCAGAGCCGACCGACTGCGTGTCCGTCGCGTCCCACGGGGCCGCCGTGGCCATCGTGTCCGGCGTGGGGGCCGGTGTGTACGCGGGAGCCGGCGTGGGAGCCCAGGCGGGAGCGGGAGCCGGTGCCGGAGCGACTGCGGGTGTCGCAGCCGGTGCAGCCTCGTCGGAGCGCCGCCGGAGCGACGACGCGAGGAGGGCCGCGCCAAGGGCGAGGATGACCGCCGGTCCCATGATGGCGCCGGCGACCCAGCCGGGCAGCGCCGCGTCCGCGAGTGCGATGGCGCCGAACACGATCAGCACGACACCCACGATGGCGGCGGCGCCGATGCCGCGACGCTCGGCGCGCGGCTGGACCTGCGGCGGCGCAGTGGCGCCGGCATCCCAGCCGCCGATCGGAGCGGGTGCGGCCGGAGGCGTGCCCCAGGCCGTGGAGCCGGCGGCGGCGCCGCTGGCCGTCGGTGCCCAGCCGCCCGGCGCCGCGGCGTACGACGCCTGCGGCATGACGAGCGCGAGGATGAGGTATGCCAGCAGGGCGAGGCCCCCGGACGCGAGGATGACGATGATCCACAGGATCCGGATGACCGTCGGGTCGATGTCCAGGTACTCGGCCATGCCGCCGGCGACGCCGGCGAGCTGCCGGTCGCGGCTGCGGGTGAGACGACGCGGGTTCACTTGCACCCTCCCTCGGGATTGATGGTCACACTGCCGACGCTGGCGGCGATCGCGAGGTCGGCCTTGAACGGGGCGGCGTCGTAGCCGGGCGTCTCCCAGGCGCTGCCGCGCTTGACGAGCCCGTCGACGTCGATGGAGCCCAGGGCGGCGGTCGAGCGCACCCGGAGCGCCAGCTGGTCCGGCGCGCACAGGGCGAGCGAGCCGGCATTGGTCTGTAGATCACCGGTGAACGAGTCGGCGGGGAGCCCGATGGCGACCGAGCCCGCGTTCACCTCGACGGCGAGGCGGTCGAGCGTCGCCCCCGCCAGGTCCATCCGCAGCTCCCCGGCGTTGACCTCGAGGTCCACGATGCCGAGTCGAGTCCAGGCGAGGTCCATCCGGCCGCGGCCGGCGTTGAGCGCTGTGGTGAGATCCAGCGTGGTGCCGGTCGGCAGGACGACGTCCCAGTCCGCGCTGCCGGCCCGGAGGCTCCATCGATCCGAGGAGCTGTCCGTGGTAGCGGACAGGCGCGTCTCGTCGGCCGTCACGTCCGTCCGGCGGTTGACGCCGTCACGCGCGTCGATGCGCCAGGCGCTCCCCGGCTGGGCGGTCACGGTGAGCTCGCCGCAGGACAGCGACAGGTCGACGGCCGCCGTGCTGCCGAACGTGCCCTCTCGCGTCTCGGCCTGGGCGGTCTGGGCGGTCGGGGCGGGGCCGTCCATGCACGGGGCTGAGAGCTCGGGCACGGCAGCCACCGAGGCACCGAGCGCGAGACCCGGCACGGCCGCGGCGAGGATCCCGGCGACGAGCGCCGCCCGTGAACGGCGCAGCACCAGGCCGACCCCGATCGCGATGACGGCGATCGGCCACAGGGCCCCGAGCGTGCTCGCGATGGCGGTGCGGTCGAGGGCTCCGGTCGCGGCGCCGAGCGTCACCGCTCCCGCGGCGAGGAGGAACACGCCCAGGTAGAGCGTGCCGCGTCGTATGGTCATGGCATCCATCCCTCCCGGGGATCACGTCGCGCGGCCCGCCGTGGGGCCCGCGCTGGGCATCGGTTCGATGCCCAGACTGTGCGCCGGGCCGCGCGCCGATCCCAGCCGGGCAGCGGGCGTGTTTGGGGTGGGGCTACCCCCACCACGCCGCCTGACATTGGCGCACGGGGTCCCGGGCAGTGAGAAGGCGGAGATCGCGACGCTGGAGCACGTCGGTCGCACCAGCGGCACGGCCTACTTCACGCCTGTCCACCCGACGCTGCGCGGTGACGCGACGCTCGTCCCTGCACCGATGGGCGTCGGCTCGCAGTGGGCCCGGAAGGTCGAGCATGCCGGCCGGGCGCGGTTGCAGCTCCACGACCGGCTGTCCGAGCTGGACAATCCCGAGCTTCCCGGTGCCGTAGTCGCCAGGCCGCGCCGTGCCCAGCGGCCCCCAGGGCGGCCGCGATCTCCCGGGCCCAAGCTTCGATGTCCGCCCAGGACCGGTAGTCGCCCTCCGGTACGCGGACCAGCTCCCCCGGCCGGCTCTGCGGCGTCCATGCTGTCGCGCGTGCCGTGCCCGGAGGAGGGCCGGATGGGTCACGTGACGGCTGGCGGGGCATGCGCGGGACGGTCCGGACGGGCCGGTCTTGCGGTGACGGGCCGCCTCACGCGAGCGGCCGCCGGACCCGCGGCCGATCCGGGACGACGGTCGGGACGTCGCGGACCCGGAGCTCGCGGTAGCCGAGGAAGGCAGCGATGGACCCGAGACGTGCCCCGATCGCATCGCGGAGCCCAGTCGCGGGCCGCTCGAACAGGTCCAGGTCCGCCTCCATCCGCCCGCTCACCCCGCGATGCCCCCAGGCCCCGATCGCCCGGCCCGCGACGAGCACGGCGCCCAGCCCGTTCCCGTCACCATCGAACAGGCGGTCGTGGACGTCGCGGTCGACGAAGCGGGCACGGCCGTCGAGTGGGTAGCCCATCGTCCACGCATCCCACTTGGGCGCGAGGGTGAGGTCGTCGGAGAGCGGCGGGCAGGCCGCGTATGCCGGCAGGTCCGCGACATGGAGGAGCAGGCCCGGCTCAACCTCCGCCGTCGAGTTGCCGGCGATGGCCGCTGCCGCTTCGGCGCGCGTGAACCCGGCCCACCAGGCGAGGTCGTCGACGCGCGCCGGCCCGAACGCCCGCAGGTAGGCCCCCGCGAGCCACGCCTGCGCCTCGGTGCGGGACCGCGCGGGCGAGGACGTGACGCCGGACCCGGCCACCGGCATCGCGGGCCCGGCCACCGGCATCGCGGACCGCGCCATATACCGGTTCACGTTCGAGGTCACGCTCGTCGCGCCCAGCACCGCGAGGTCGCCGCGGAGCGCGAGGTACGACACGAACCGGCTGACGTCCACCCCGTCGATCCCCGAAGCCTCGCGCAGCTCGCGCGCCGTTCGGGGCTCCGCCGCCGCCACGACGACCGCCGCGCGGGCCGCCTCGAACCCCTCGGGCGCGACTCCCGCGGCCCTGAGCATCCATCCGAATCGCGCGAGCGGCTGCGCGGTCGCGGCCGCGACGGTCGGCGCGGTGTCGCCCGGGACCATGAACGCCGAGGTCCGCATCGCCCGCCCGCGCACGATGCCACCGTGCCGCTCGAGCGCCAGCACGTCGGCGGCCGTCGCGGACGGGGCACGCGCCAGGATCGACAGCGGCCCGCTCGGGTTCGCGGAGTACACCCCGATCGCGGCCTCCACCGCGGACAGGGCATCGGACGCCGAGCCATCCAGCCTCTGCCGGCGGTAGGGGAAGGCGGTCAGCCGGGGGTCCGGGGTCGACATCGTCCAAGTATCGGGGCACGGCGTCCGGCCGGCGTTCCGCCCTCACCCGTGAGCACGGCTCGACGCCCGATTCCGGGGTATCGCTGAGGCGGCGGCGGCGCAGTCCTCCGCACGAGAGGTACCTCCGTCCTATCGTGCCGCCCCCTCCCAATCGTTACGGTGCGAGTTGACACCTCCCGCTGGCCCGTGACGAGCCCGCGCGCGCGGTGATCGGGGGTACCAAGCACCGGACATGACGCTCGCGCACGACAGCAGCAAGGCCCGGCGCTCTCGGGCGCCGACCCCCTCCCGCCAGGAGCGCACGCCCCTGGAGGTGCCTTCGCGCGTCATGGGCGCGGAGACGGCGCGCGCCGTCGCCCTGCGTCGCGTGGTCGCCGAGATCAGCACCAGCCTGGAGCTCGACGAGGTCTTCCGCGACGTCCTCGACTCGTCGCGAACGCTGTTCGGCTCGGACGCGGCGGCGCTGTGGCTCCTGGCCCCCGGGCGCCATCCCCTCAAGCTCGCCGCCCACCAGGACCTGCCAGCCGACATGATCGCGGCCGTCGAGGCGACGACCCGCGACGATCCGACACTGGGCCTGCGCGCGGTCAACGAGCGCCGGAGCATCGTCCTGGACCGGCCGGACACCATGCACGACTTCGCCGACATCAATGCCCGCGAGGGCTACCGGGTCGTCAACTTCGTCCCACTCGTCGTCTGCGACGAGGCGCTGGGCCTGCTCGTCCTCTACCACCGGACGCCGTACGACTGGACGCCCGACGAGCTGGACCTGTGCACCACCTTCGCCAACCAGATGGCGATCGCGGTCGCGAACGCCCGGCTGTTCAACTCGGTCCGCGAGGGCGCCGCGCGCCTGCGGGCGATCCAGGACCTCTCGGCGCGCCTCAACCGCATCCAGGAGATGGAGGGCATCGGTGAGGCGATCGTCGCCGAGGCGGACAAGCTCATCGGGCACGACACGATCCGCGTCTACCGCGTCGACCACGTCACCCAGACCTGCGACCCCATCGCGTTCCAGGGCGAGTTCACGGGCATTGGCACGCCGTCGATGGAGAGCCTGCGACTGCAGATCGGCGAGGGCCTGACCGGCTGGGTCGCGCTCCACAACACGACGATCCGCATCGGTGACGCGATGGCCGACCCGCGCGGCCGCAAGATCGGCAAGAGCAGCGGGCCGGAGTCGATGCTCCTGGTCCCAATGTCCTACGAGTCGCGCGTCCTGGGCATCATCGTCCTGTCCAAGGCGGGCTACGACCAGTACACCGAGGACGACCAGCGGACCCTGGAGATCTTCGCAGGGTACGCCGCTCAGGCGCTCGTCAACGCGGAGGCGTTCGGTCAGGTGCGCCGCCAGCAGCAGGAGCTGCACCACCGGCTCGAGAGCCAGCGCCGGCTTCTCGAGGTCAACGAGCGGCTGCTGTCCACGCTGGACCCGCGCGGCGTCCTGGAGATGATCGCGGACTCCCTCAAGGCCCTGATGGCCTACGACTCGCTGACGATCTACCGGGTGGACCGGAGCGCCTGCGTCCGGCGGGCCGTGGTCTCGCGCGACCGCTTCGCGGAGCTGATCCTGTCGCACGAGAGCCCCCTGGACGCTGGCATCACCGGCTGGGCGATCCGCAACGGGGAGGCCGTGCTCGCCAACGACGCGCACCTCGATCCACGGTCGGTGCAGATCCCCGGCACGCCCGAGGAGTCGGAGTCGATGATCGTGTGCCCGCTGCTCGGAGGCGGCGAGGTGATCGGCACGCTCAACATGGCGCGCATGGGCGGCGCGGAGTCGCACTTCTCGCGCGACGAGTTCGAGCTCGTCCAGCTGTTCGCGGGCCAGGCCTCCATCGCCCTGCGCAACGCGGAGGCCCACGGTGCGGTCGTGCTCCTGGCCGAGCACGACGCCCTCACCGGCCTGCGCAACCACGGCGCGTTCCAGAAGCAGCTCGACGAGCTCATCGAGGGCGGCGTCGCCTTCGCCCTGCTCATGCTCGACCTTGACGCGTTCAAGGGCTACAACGACGCCCACGGGCACCCCGCCGGCGACGCGCTCCTGCGCCGGATCGCAGACGCGATGCGGGAGTCGCTCCGCGACGAGGACCGCGTCTACCGGTACGGCGGCGACGAGTTCTCGATCCTCCTGCCCAGCGCGGACGGCCCGGGCGCTCGCAAGGTCGCGGAGCGGGTCCGGTCCGCGGTCGCGCGGCTGACCCGGACCTTCGGGCCGCAGGTGACGGTGAGCGTCGGCATCGCGCACTATCCGGAGGACGCGCAGGGAAAGGACGAGCTCGTCGCCCACGCCGACCGGGCGCTGTACCTCGCCAAGCCACCGAGCCGGTCACGCCAGCCCACCGACGATCCGACGCGCGACCTCTATCTCGCCGCCGTCGACCAGACGACGCTCAAGCTGCTCGATCGCCTGGAGCCCCGGGAGCTGCTCGCCGAGATCGTCGAGCGCGCGGCGGGCCTCGTCGGCGTCAAGAACGGGTTCCTGTACCTGCTGGAGGGACCCGAGGGTCCAGGAGCCGGCAGCGGCGAGCTGGACCTCGTGGCCCGCGTCGGCATAGGCAACTTCGAGGGCTACGACGGCTATCGGCTCCCGCACGGCACGGGCATGGGCTGGGCCGTCGTGCGCAGCGGGAGGCCGGTCGTGGTCGACGACTACGCCGAGTACCCGGCCCGTGCGCCGGACCTCCCGGCCGACCTGTTCGGCGCCATTTGCGCGGTGCCGCTCACCTCGGGCGACGAGGTGCTGGGGCTGATCGGCCTCTCGTCGGGCGACGCCACCCGCCCATTCTCCGAGCGTGAGGTGGAGGCGCTCGTGCGGTTCGGGCAGCTCGCATCGATCGCCATCGACAACGCCAGGCTCTTCGAGCGCGCCCAGACCGAGGTGCGGAGCCGGGCCCATGCCGCGCTGCACGACACGCTCACCGGGCTGCCCAACCGGACGATGCTCCTCAACTGCCTCGCCGAGCAGATGGAGGGCGCGGCCCGTGAGCTGGGTCGGCGGGGCGCGACCCAGAGCCGCGTCGCGTTGATCCTGCTGGACCTCGACCGGTTCAAGGTCGTCAACGAGAGCCTGGGGCACAGGGCCGGCGACCTGCTCCTGACTCAGGTGGGCGAGCGCCTGCTCACGGCCGCCCGGTCCACCGATACCGTGGCGCGTCTCGGCTCCGACGAGTTCGGAATCCTGCTCGGGCCCGTGCGGAGCGTCCGCGAGGCTGAGCGGGTCGCGGCGCGGATCGAGGCCTCGCTCGCCGGCACCTTCGACCTCGAGGGCAACGAGGTCAGCGTCGGCGCGAGCATGGGCATCGCCATCGGCTCGGCAACCCTGGCGCATCCGTTCGACCTGCTCAAGCAGGCGGAGATCGCGCTCCACCGGGCGAAGGCCGACCCCATCCGCAAGGTCATCCTGTTCGATCCGGAGATGCACGCCCAGACGCTGGACCGGGTCACGCTCGAGCACGACCTGCGGCGGGCGGTCGAGCGTTCCGAGCTCCGGCTGCACTACCAGCCGCTGGTCGGCCTGGTCACCGGCGAGGTCCTGGGCATGGAGGCCCTGCTGCGCTGGGAACACCCGACGCGCGGCCTCATCCCGCCGCTCTCGTTCATTCCGCTGGCCGAGGAGACGGGCCTCATCCTGCCGATCGGGCGATGGGTCCTCGAGACCGCCTGCCAACAGCTGCGCGACTGGCAGCGCCGGCTGCCGGCCGCGGCCAACCTGGCGGTCAGCGTCAACCTCTCGGCGCGGCAGTTCGCCGAGTCGTCGCTCATCGCCAACGTGGCCGGGATCCTGGACCACGTGGGCCTCGCGCCCGGCTGCCTCGAGCTCGAGATCACGGAGAGCGTGGTCATGGACCAGTCCGAGGCGAGCATCGAGCGGCTGCGCGGCCTGCGTGCGCTGGGCGTGAAGCTCGTGCTGGACGACTTCGGGACGGGGTACTCGTCGCTCGCCTACCTGCGGCGGCTGCCGCTCGACACCATCAAGATCGACCGCTCCTTCGTGTCCGGGCTGGGCGGTGCCGACCCCGCCGACGGGCCGATCGTCCAGGCGGTGATCGCGCTTGCGCACGGGCTGGGGATCGACGTGGTGGCCGAGGGGATCGAGACCGCGACCCAGCTCGCGTCCCTGCGCGACCTGGCCTGCGACCGGGGGCAGGGCTTCTGGTTCGCGCGGCCGCTCCCGGACCTGGCCATGGAGGCGCTGCTGGTCGCGACGCCGGTCGGCCGCGTCGTGCTGGGCTCCCGGTAGGCGGTCGGTTCTGCGGAGGCGCGGCGGGTCGGTGTTCCGCGGCGGGTCGGTGTTCCGCGGCGGGTCTCCCCGTACCTGGCCACCCAACGGTGCGGTGCGTGGTAACACCGCGCCAGCACCCCATCCTGGCCACCGACCGATGCGGTGCGTCGTAGGCCGCCCTGGGCACGGCACTTCCTGTCCACCGACCGATGTGGTGCGTGATCGGCCATCCGCACCTGGCCTACGCCGCATGCCATCGGTCTGTGGCCGGGTCGGGCGCCCCGAGTCCGAAGGCTACCGGCAAACGCGGAGGCGGAGCGCGGGCTGCGCATGGCCAGGTCCCCCGCCGGTACGAACCTCATCGGTATCTGGCCAGGCTGGGCGCGCGCCGCGGAACCGCGGGTGCGTGCCCAGCCCAGGACCCGCCGCCCAGCCCCGGGGAATCGAAACGGGGCCGCTCGCGCGACCCCGTGACGGGCGCCGGCCCGGAGTCCGGGCTGGCGATCTGAGACCTAGTTCCGGCTGCCGCCGAAGATGCGGAGCATGAACAGGAACAGGTTGATGAAGTTCAGGTACAGGTGGAGCGCCGCGATGATCGAGGCGCGCTCCATGGAGCCGGTCCAGGCGGCATAGGTGCCGTTGGTGATCTTCTGGACGTCCCAGGCGGTGAGCCCGGTGAAGATGAGCACGCCCACGATCGAGATGACCCACGAGAATGCGCTCGAGGCCAGGAAGATGTTGATCACCATGGCGATGAACAACCCGATCATCAGCATCACGAGGATGCCGCCCATCTTCGTCAGGTCACGCTTGGTGACGGCGCCGTAGAACGCGGCCCCGGCGAACATTCCGGCCGCCGAGAGGAACGCGGACGCGACCGCCTGCGCGCCGCCGGCCTGCTGCATGACGGACCAGACGATCGCGCCGATCGTGAGGCCCATCGACGCCGCGTAGACGAAGAAGAGCATCAGCGAGATGGTCGGCGAGACCTTGTTGACCAGGACCTGGATCCCGATGCCCAGGACGAGCTGGGCGATGATGATCAGGAGAAAGAAACTCCTGACGTACGCCAACAGCTGGGTGCTGGACCCGACGAGGTAGGCGACGCCCGCGGACAGCAGGAGACCCGCGAACATCCAGCCGAACGCCCCGATCAGGAGCTTCTGGACCAGCTCCGGCGCCGGGCGGACGCCCAGCTGTGCGGGCGTGTAGGGAGTGCCGCTCATTCGTTGCTCCTTTCCGGTTTCGCCGTCCCGGTGCGCAGGCCCCGCGTGCGCTCGGGCCGGGCGACGGTTGCCGCATGGGCTTCGGCCTGCTCGGCGGCTCGCGCCAGGACCCACAGCAGGTCGGCCAGTCTGTTCAGGTAGGGGAGGAGCCGGCTTCCGGCCAACCCCTCGTCGTGGTAGGAAAGGGTAACGGCACGGCGCTCCGCGCGCCGGAGCACGGTACGACCCATCTCCAGGCCAGCGGAGAGCCGCGTCTCGCCCGGGACGACGAACTCCTGCGGGAGGACGATCTGCGCCTCCACCTCGCGGAGCATCTCGTCCATGCCATCGACCATGCGCCCGGAGACGCGGGTCACGTCGTCGCGGGCCTTGTCGCGGGCCTCCGGGTTGGTCGCCAGCTCCGCGCCGACGACGAACAGCTCGCGCTGGATCCGCAGCACCAGCTCGTTGAGGCGCGCAAGCCGCGGGGTGATCGACCCGTCGGCCGCCTTCACGGACAGCTCGGCGCGTGCGAGGCCCAGGGCCGCGACGGCCTCGTCCACGGCGCCATATGCCTCGGTCCTGAGGTCGTCCTTCTTCACGCGGTCGCCGCCGAACAGCAGCGCGGTCGTGCCGTCGTCGCCACGACCGGTCGCCACGGCGGAGTCGTAGTCGATGCGGGGATCGCTCATCGGGCGGTGGCTGCGGCTCGCGGCAGGATGGCCGCGCTCACCACATCAGGCCGGCGTCGCGCGGGTCCCAGCGCTCCGCCAGCAGGGTGACCTTGACCGGGTGATCGACCACCGTCTCGGCCTGCTCCTTCACCTGGGCGATCATCGCGCCGGCGTAGGGGCAGAACGGCGTGGTCAGGATCATCTTGATCTCGGTCGCGTCCGGGCCCAGCAGGACCTGACGGATCAGGGCGAGCTCCACCACGTTCATTCCGATCTCGGGGTCCACGACGGCACGCAGCGCGTCCAGGATCGCGAGCTCGGTCGCACGGCGCTGCGCGTCGAACGCGGCGTCCACAGGCTGGGCGTCAGGAGAGATGTCGGTCATGGCCCGGAAATCCTACCACCGGACTAGGGAATGACCCGGAAGCGGGCCCTTCGACCTGCTGCCAACGGGAAACTTCGCCTATTTGCGCAACTACGCAACCAGGTGCACCATTGGCGTCGAACCCCCACGAGGAGATCCATGTTCGACGCCCGCTACACCTTCGGCACCCGGGTGGATGCCCCATTCGACGACGTCCGCGAAGGCGTGGTCGCGGCCCTGCGAGGCGAGGGCTTCGGCGTCCTGACCGAGATCGATGTCGCGGCCACCCTGCGCGCGAAGCTGGGCGTCGAGCGTGACCCCTACCTGATCCTGGGGGCGTGCAACCCACCCTTCGCCAACCTTGCGATCACGCGGGACCCCGCCATCGGGGCCCTCCTTCCCTGCAACGTTGTCGTCCGCACGGACGGCACCGCGGTCGTGGTGGAGGCGATGGACCCGAGGGCCGTCCTGGCGCTGGTCGGCGACGCCGGAGTGGACGAGATCGCCAACGAGATCCGCGCACGGCTGATCCGCGCGGTGGGCGTCGTCGAGCAGCAGTTCGCCACCATGGAGCCCGTCCAGTGAGCACCAAGACCGCCACCATCAACCTCGTCGGGGACGGCATGCGCCTCGAGGCCCACCTGGGCAGCGGCCACACCATCGTCATGGACGACGGCATCGCGGACGGCGGGGCGCGCCCGTCGGAGCTGCTGGGCGCGGCGCTCGGCGGGTGCAGCGCCATGGACGTCATCTCGATCCTGCGCAAGAAGCGCCAGGTCGTCACCGGCTACGAGGTCCGCGTCACCGGCCTCGGCGTCGAGGAGCATCCGCACAACTTCATCCGCTTTGACGTCCTGCATGTGGTCGACGGCGAGGACATCGACCCTCAGGCCGTGCGCCGCGCCATCGAGCTGTCGGCGACCCGGTACTGCGCTGTCGGGTCGACGCTCTCGTCCGGGGACCTGGAGATCCACCACGGCTACCTGATCCGGACGCCGGGCACGGACGACCAGTCGGGTGAGGTCCTGGTGACGGGGCCGAACACCGCTGCGGCGGACCTGGCGGCGCGAGCCTAGACCCGCATCAGGCGGTGACGGCCGCCGGCTTGATCACGACGCCGGGGATCCGCAGCGAGTCCGGGAGGAGCGCCGCCTCGGCGTCCGTGTATCCGGGTCCCGAGAGCGACCCGTCGGTCTCGAAGAATTGCGCGTAGCGATCCCTGTGCTCGGCCGCGAACGCGTAGGCCGACGCGATGCCCATGAGCTTGAGCTCTGGGTGATCCTTGAGCAGGTCCACGACGGTGTAGCCGTTCGCGCGCAGCTCCAGGAGCTGGCGGACCGTCAGGCGCGAGCCGTAGCAGAAGGGCTCGCCGTTCATCACCAGCGCGTCCTGCATGACCCACTTGATCGTCATCGTCAGATGCCCTTGTAGATCGCGTCGACGATCCTGTTCTTCTTGCGGGCGTCGCCGGAGAGCCTGCGGTACCAGTGGTAGACCGTGGCCGCCTCGTCGATCGCCAGCTCGGCCGGGACCATCTCCTCGGCGGACAGGACGCCCCGGGCCGCAGCCTTCAGGCCGGCCATGAGGCACACGACGTCGTCCATCGGCACGCCCCGGCGGCGGAAGACGGTGGCGGTGGCGTCTGCGAAGTGCTTGAGCCAGTGCGGATCGTTGCCCGCGACGCAGAGCGCGAGGCGGTCCACGTGGACCTCGGCGTCCCGCAGGAGGTTGCGCAGGCCAAGCTCGTCGTAGCGGTCGCGCATCGTGGGGTCGGCATCGACCGCCACCTCGAGAGCGCGGACGGCGAGGACGGCGCGGTTGACGCGGAGGCGGGCGGCGGCGTCCGGGAACCCGGCCTGGAGGCTGCGCGGCGGAAGACCAAGCGACGGATGGCTCACGATGCCGAAGGATAGCGCCTCGTCGCACGCCTGCGCGTAGCATCTTGCTGTGAGCGAACCCCAGCCGATCGACCCTCGCGCCCAACCGCCCGTCGGCGGAGATCGTCGCCCGCTGGACCGCGCGCCGGGCGAGCGGTACGGCACGGGGACCGGGGGCTCCGGCGCCGGCTCCGGGGGCTCCGGGGGCTCCGGCACGGGGCCGCGGCGCTCCGGCCCTGGGCCACGGCGCTCCGGCCCTGAGCCACGGCGCTCGCGGGCGATCATCGCGGCGGTCCTCGTCGCCGATGCCGGCGCGGTCCTGTTCTTCCTGCTCGGCCTGCTGAACCTCGGCATCGGGCTGGTCGCGGTCGGCGCGTTCACCGGCTGGATCACGGCCCTCGCGCTCGTCTGGTGGGGCCGCGACGCCCTCCCGATCGCGACGAAGCGTGTCGCGGTCGGGGCGATCCTGGGCGCCTGGACCGTCGTCGGCGGGATGCTCGTGGACTGGGTCTACGCGCTGGTGCAGGGTGGCGTGCTGGGGCTCCTGGACTACGTGGCCCAGCGATACGGCGTGGTCGCGATCCTGTGCCTGGTCGTCGCGGCCGGAGTAGCGGCGCTGCGCGCGCGCTGAGGTCCCCCCTGCGCGCGGGGGGTGCGCCCGGCCAAGCGGGGCCTGATACTGGCGCCCTGACGCGCGGGATCGGCCGCGCCACCGGGAGGATGACCGTGAAGCGCACCGCCGCATGGATGCTGATCCTGCTGCTGCCCATCCTGACGCTCGCCGCCTGTGACCGGCTGAGCCTGAGCGCCGCGACCCTCGGGGTCGGCGACTGCTTTGTCGAGCCCGAGGGCGAGACCATCGAGGACGTCCAGCGTGCGCCGTGCACCGAGCCGCACACCGGCGAGGTGATCTTCTCGGGCGAGTACCCGAGCGCCGACACCTACCCGACCGAGGATCAGTTCAAGGCGTGGGTGCAGACGACCTGCGTCGACGGAACGTTCCAGGCCTTCACCGGCAAGGACTTCGAGGCGGCCACGGACATCGATCTCGGGTACTTCTCGCCGACGTCGGAGGGCTGGGGCAAGGGCGACCGGCAGATGACCTGCTACCTGATCCCCGCGGACGGCAAGGCGGTCTCCACCACGTACAAGGCGGCGCCCGCGGCCTCCTGACCCGGCGACAGCCCGAGGCGGCGATCTCCGCCTCGATCGCGGGCGGCGTGAGGGGCTCGCACAGAAGCCGGCCGAACCGGTCGGCACGATCCTCCGGCGGCACCTGCACCAGCCAGCGCCGGAGCAGCGTCTCGCCCTCGGAGTACACGAAGACGTAGGTCCGCCAGAGCGAGTGCTCGATGAAGCTGTAGCCGGTCCAGGGCTGGTCGCGGACGAGGCCCATCCGGAGCTGCTCGTGCTCCGGCAGGCCGAACAGCGTTGCGGCGCGCGCGCGGAACCGCGCCACCAGCACGTCCAGCACGCCGGCGATGCGCTCCGGTGGCACCGTCCAGCCCTCGTCGTCGGCGGCGAGCCGCGCGTTGATCGAGCCTGATCCGGGCAGGTACACGTCAAGGCGGGCGGCGGCGGCCTCGAACCGCTCGAGCGGACGGCGGACCGGCGTGTGGGCAAAGCACCGGCGGACCTGGTCGAGGTACGACATCGGCTCGCCGGCCCGGACCCGGCAAGCGTCTCGAGCGCCACGAGCTGGAGGTCCAGCCAGTGCCGGCGGTCGCGCTCGTGGACCTCGGCCGTGAGGCGGGCACGGAGCTGCGCGGCGTCCTGCGCGAGGCGGGCCGGCGGCCGGAGCTGCTCCACGTCGACCTGCGCCTTGAGGTCGGCCGGGCCGAAGTAGCCGTCGACGGTCCCGGGGACGTGCTGGTCGAGTCGCAGCGCGAGGAGCAGGCAGTCGCGCGCGATCGGGTCCGGAAGCGGGATGTCGCGCTGGCCGCCCATCGCCGTCGTGCGCGGGCGGTCGTCGCGGAGGGTGCCGGGGGCGGCGGTCACGTCGGGGGACTCGGGTTCAGCGTTGAAGGCGCTCGGGGCGCGGGGCCCGGGGCGCGCCATGTTCGGGATGCTCGGCGGCGGCACGGCGGGCGGCCTCGAGGCGGGTTGCGAGCTCGGGGTCGAGCGGGATCGAGCGGCGCGAGCCCTGCGCGTTGTGGGCGTGGCGGACGGCCTCGGCGCCGGGATCGGCCGCGGCCCCGCCGTCTGCTGCGGCCCCGCCGTCTGCTGCGGCGCCGTCGTCGAGGCCCACGCCGTTGTCGACCGTGCCGGGGACCGCACCCATGCCCTGGCCGGGCCCGATGCCCCCCGTCTCGCCACGGAACGGCATCCCCTGGCGCTCGACGGCGTCCAGGCTCATGCGCAGCGCGGCCGTCTTCTGCCCCGCGACCTCACGCACGTAGGCCGCCTCCTCCCCGGGCGTCATCGGCCGGCCGCGGACGATGCCCTTCGGCTTGCCCACCATGAGCCACGCGAGGTGGTAGCGGTCCATCGAGCCCCAGGCGGTCGCGAGGAGGTCGTCGGAGAGCTGGAGCCAGGTCTGGAGCGCGGTCAGCGACGGGGCCGCGGCGAGGCGCTCGCCCTCGGCGATCAGCTGGCGGGTGCGGAGGATCAGCTCGTCACGGGTCATCCTGACCAAGTCTAGGCCCGCCCGGTGCAACGCGCCGAGGCCCGACCGCTCCTTCCTCAGGTACGCCTCGGCATGGTGGTAGAGGCGGCATCGCCCGCGAACGGGCTCGCCTACGCCTCCGGGTGGTACCCGAGAAGGATCCGGGCTGGGCGGCCGCCGTCGGTGCCCCCACCACGACGTGGAGGCGTACGCGAGGGGAAGAGGCGTACGCGAGGGAACGGGTCCCCGGTAGACTTCGCCGAGTGGCCCGCCTCGAACCTCACGACATCGCGTGGTTCGCCTCGCCCGAGGAGCTCCGGGCCTGGCTCGCCGAGCACCACGCCACCGCCGACGACGCCTGGATCGGCATGCGCCCGAAGGCGACCGGGCTCCCCACGGTGACCTGGCACGAGATCGTCGACGAGGTGCTGTGCGTCGGCTGGATCGACAGCGTGCGCATGCCCGCGGGCGACGGCTCGTGCATTCGGATCACGCCGCGGCGCACGGGCTCGGTCTGGAGCGCCCGGAACGTCGCCCGGGTCGAGGCGCTGCGGGCCGAGGGCCGGATGCTCCCCGCGGGCGAGGCGGCGTTCGCGGCGCGACGCGAGGACCGGACCGCGATCTACCTCTACGAGCGCGAGGACGCGCTGGACGCGGCTGCGGTCTCGGCGATCCTGGCGGGCGGCGGCTGGGCGTTCTTCGAGGCGCAGCCGATGACCTACCGGCGTGCGGCCACGGCCTGGATCATGACGGCGAAGCGCCCCGAGACGCGCGCGAAGCGGCTGGCCGCGGTGGTGGAAGCCTCCGCGCGCGGCGTGCGGGCCGCCGAGCTGGCGCCGCCGCGCCCCAAGCCAGCGGACGACGGGCGATCCGGGGCGTGACGGGGCGCGTGACGAAGCGCAGGACGAGGGTTGCGATCTTCAGCGTGTCGGCCGGCGCCGGGCATGTCCGCGCGGCCCAGGCGATCGAGGCGGCGGCAAGGGCCTGGTTCCCGGATGTCGAGGCGACACACGTCGACGTCCTGACGCTGGTCTCGCGGGCGTTCCGAAAGACATATGCCGATGGCTATCTGCAGGTCGTGGAGCATGGGCCGGCTGTCTGGGGCTACCTCTACACGAGGACCGACCGCGCCGCCGCCGAGTCGAGGCTGAACCGCGTACGCCAGGCGATCGAGCGGTTGAGCACGCGCCGTTTCGCGGCGCGGCTTCGGGAGCTGGACCCCGACATCGTCATCTGCACGCACTTCCTGCCGGCCCAGCTGCTGTCGCGGATGCTTCGGAAGGGGACCTTCGACCGGCCGGTCTGGGTCCAGGTGACCGACTTCGACTTCCACGCCAGCTGGATCCACGAGCGCATGACCGGCTACCTCGCGGCCGACGAGGAGATCGGGCGGCGCATGGCCGAGCGCGGGATCCCGACCGAGGCGATCTGCGCGACGGGGATCCCGGTCATGCCCGTCTTCGGCGAGCCATGGGAGCGCGAGGCATGCGCGGCGGAGCTGGGGCTGGACCCCGCGCGGCCCACCCTGCTGATCATGGCCGGGAGCGCGGGGGTGACCTCGATCGGGGCGCTGATCGAGCGGCTGCTCCCGCTGGACGAGCGCCTGCAGATCATCGCGATGGCGGGGCGCAACGCCGGGCTGCTCGAGGACCTGCGACGGCGGGCCCGGTTCGCGTCCGACCGGCTGTTCCCGATCGGCTTCACGACGACCGTCGAGCGTGTCATGGCCTGCGCGGACATCGCAGTCACGAAGCCGGGCGGCCTGACGACGGCCGAGTGTCTCGCGATGGGGCTGCCGATGATCGTGGTGTCGCCGATCCCCGGCCAGGAGGAGCGCAACGCGGCGTTTCTGCTCGCGAACGGGGCGGGCCTGCGCGCAGCCAATGCGGACGAGCTGGCGGCGCACATCGCCCGGCTGCTGACGGAGCCGGAGCGCCTGGCGTCTCTCGCCGCAAACGCACGGCGGCTCGGCCGGCCGGACGCGGCGCGCCGGGTGCTGGAGATGGTGCTGCACCGCGGCTGAGCAAGCTCCGGGCGACGGGCGGTCAGCCCTCGGCGCCGAACACCGCTTCGCGGTCCGCACGGGCTCGAAGGGTCCACTGGCCGGGCTTCCCCGCGCCGATGGAGTGGCCGTTGAATCGGGTGATCGGCAGGACGCCGGCCACGGACGAGGACATGAACGCCTCGGTCGCCGCCGCCAGCTCGTCCGGGGTGAGCCAGCCCTCCACGGGTCGCAGGCCCGCGCCCGCGGCCCAGCGCAGGAGCCAGGAGCGCGTCGTGCCAGGGAGGATCGCGCACCCGAGCGCCGGGGTCGCGAGCTCCACCACGCCATCGGGGGCCGTCCGCACCAGGAAGATGTTCGCGGTCGTCGCCTCGGAGAGGTGGCCGGACATCGTGAGGAAGACCGCGTCCTCGGCGCCCGCACGCCGGGCCTCGAGGCGGGCGAACACGTAGTCGGCGCGCGACGTCGTCTTGAGCGTGACGATCGGGTTGGCGGGGTCCCGCCGGACGGCCGACGCCACGAGCGACAGGCCGCGCTCGAGGTGGTCCGGTGGGGCCGGGGTCACGGGCCAGGCCTGGATGACGATCGTCGCGGTCAGGTGGACGGAGCGCGGCGGGAGCAGTCCGCGCGAGGACCAGGCTCCGCGGGAGACCGTGACGCGCACGGAGGCATCGCTCTCGGGGCCGGCCAGGTCCTCTGCCGCCAGGAGTTCGGCGATCCCGCGAGCGACCAGCCCATCGACATCGTCCGGCAGCTCGATCGCGAGGCCGTCCGCGGAACGCCGCAGCCGCGCGGTGTGCTCGGCGAGCTCCGTCGTGCGGCCGCCGCGCGCGCGGAGCGTCTCGAAGATGCCGTCGCCCAGCTGGAAGCCGCGGTCGAACACGGACAGGTGCGTCCCCTCGGCGGGTCGGACGGCGCCGTCCACCCATACGAACCGAGGCAGCGCGTCGCTCATCGCTCCACCTCCACCGCGCCGAACGAGCCCAGCGGGCCGCGTGCCTTGGCGACCGTCTCGTCCCACTCGTCCTGCGGGACGCTGCGCCACGTGATCCCCCCGCCGACGTGAAGCGTGAGCCGCTCGCCATCCGCGACGAACGTCCGGATCAGGATCGACGAACCGAGGCGCCCGTCGGGGCCCAGCCACAGCATCGCGCCGCAGTAGGGCCCGCGCCGCACGGGCTCGAGGCCCTCGATGATCTCCATCGCCCGGATCTTGGGCGCGCCGGTGATCGAGCCTCCGGGAAACGAGGCCGCCAGCAGGTCGAAGGCGTCGTGACCGGCTCGCAGGCGGCCCGTCACCGTCGTCACGAGATGCTGGACCGCCGCCGTCCGCTCCGGGCGCAGGATCCGCGGCACCCGCACGGAGCCCGGCTCGCAGACCCGCCCGAGGTCGTTGCGCAGGACGTCGACGATCATCACGTTCTCGGCCTGGTCCTTGCGGCTCGCGACGAGCTCGCGGAGCAATGCCCGGTCCTCGGCCGGCGTCCTGCCTCGGCGTCGGGTGCCCTTGATCGGGTCGGTGCTGACGTTGCCCGCGCCGTCGACCGCGAGGAACGGCTCCGGCGAGGCCGAGAGCAACGCACGCGGCGCACCCGTCGCTGGCGAAGCGCCCAGGTCCAGGTAGCCCGCGAACAGTGCCGGGTCGCCGGTCCGCAACCGCCGGAACAGCGGCCACGGGTCGCCCGCGAACGGCGCCTCGAGGCGGCGCGTCAGGTTGGCCTGGTAGATCTCGCCGCGGCCGATGGCCTCCCGCACGGCGTTCACGCCGCGGAGCCAGGTAGCGTGCGGGGTCCCGGACACGAAGGACGCAGGGATCGGCGCCTCGGCCGCGGAACGGTGATCCGGCACCGGACGGGGGTCCGGGAGGTAGCCGGCGACCAGCGCCTCCACCCGGGTGCGGACCTCGCGCACGCGGGTCTCGGCACGGTCCGCGTCGCCATCGACCTCGCGAACGCCGAGCCACGCCTCGCCCCGCCGCCGGTCCCAGGCGAGCGCCCAGTCGTGGAGCGCGAGCCGCATCACCGGCAGGTGCTGGTCGACACTCGCGATCGACGGCAGGTGCTCGAACCGCCGGCCGAGGTCGTACCCGAGGAAGCCGACCAGCCCACCGGTGAACGGGGGCGCCGACACGGAGCCGGGAGCCGGCGCTGACAACTGGGCCGGGGCCGTCCCCGCACCGTCTCCCATCCGAGCGAGGAGTGCCCGCGCCTCGGCGAACGGGTCCGGCCCCTCCGCGGGCGCATCGACCACGGCGACCGGATCGGCGGTCAGGTAGGTCCAGCGACCGGTCCGCCCCGGCCGCGCGCTCTCGAGCAGGGCCAGCCCCGGCCGGTCGCGGAAAGCCTCGGCGGCGTCCAGCGGCGCGACCGCGTCCAGGACCGGCAGGCGCACGGCGCGCACGGCACCGGGCGCCGGGGTCAGCGGCGGCGTGAGACCACCGCCAGGGCGATTCGGGATCGAGGCTTCCGGGATGAGCGGCACCGGGCGATGATAGGCCGTGGCCGCAGCGACGCGGCCCACATTCGCCTGAGACATCCAGGGGAGGTCACCGTGCGCGCTCGAGACCTGGGCCTGCGGATCGGTCTGCTCGGGCCCGGCGAGCATGACGCCATCACGGACGTGGCCGGCGTCATGGTCGGCCACACGACGCTGATCCACGGCGACGGGCCGCTCGTCGTCGGGCACGGTCCGGTCCGGACAGGCGTCACGATCATCGTCCCGCACGAGGACCACGTCTGGACCGAGCCCGTCTTCGCGGGCTGCCACCGGCTCAACGGCAACGGTGAGCTCACAGGGCTCGAGTGGGTCCGCGAGTCCGGGATGCTCGGCGGCGTCATCGGCATCACCAACACGCATTCCGTCGGCGTCGTGCGCGACGCGCTCGTCGCCCACGCGGCGCGCGAGAACAAGGGGCAGGGCGTCTTCTGGTCGCTGCCCGTCGTCGGCGAGACCTACGACGGCGCGCTCAACGACATCGACGGCTTCCACGTGAAGGCCGAGCACGTCGACGCAGCGCTCGCGTCGGCATCGGGCGGTCCCGTGGCGGAGGGCAACGTCGGCGGCGGGACCGGGATGATCCTCCACGAGTTCAAGGGCGGGATCGGGACGGCTTCGCGGCGGGTGCCGGACTCGGACGGCGGCTGGACCGTCGGGGCGCTTGTCCAGGCCAACTACGGCTCGCGCGACCTGCTGCGGGTCGACGGCGTGCCGGTCGGCCAGGCGATCCCGGTGAGCGAGGTGCCGAGCGCCTGGGACCAGATGGACCAGCTCGACAGCGCCGGCCGCTCGGACGCGGCCCCGGCGATGGCCGGGCGACAGGGTCCGGGCGGCGGCTCGATCATCGTGGTGCTGGCGACCGACGCCCCGCTCCTCCCCCACCAGTGCGAGCGGCTCGCGCAGCGGGCGGGGCTTGGCCTCGCGCGCATGGGCTCCATCGCGTCGCACGGGTCGGGCGACCTCTTCATCGCCTTCGCGACCGGCAACCGCGGCCTCGGCGCCACCGGGACCGAGAAGGACCCGCGGCGGACGGTCGAGGCGCGGATGGTCGTGGACAAGGGCATGTCGCCGCTGTTCCAGGCGGCGGTCGAGGCGGTCGAGGCGGCTGTCGTGAACGCGCTGCTCGCCGCCGGGACGCTGACGGGGCGCGATGGGATCACCGCGCACGCCCTCGACCACGAGCGCCTCCTGGACACCATGGCCCGCTACGGCCGGGGGCCGCGGGCGACCGCATGACCGACCGCCCGGATGGCGACCCGGAGCGCCTCCTCCCGGACCCGGGGGTCTTCAGGCCGAGCCGTTCGCCCCTGCCGGGTCCAGCGCCCGGTCCGCCTCGAGCGCCGCGTGGCCCTTCGGCGTGAGCGCATACGTCCCCCGCGCGATGCGCTCGAACCAGCCGTAGACGTCGTCGCGGAGGATCCCGCCCGCGTTGGGCACGTCCGCGGCCGCTCGCATCTCGCGCGGTGTCATCGACCCGGCATCGAGCAGCCGCGCGCAGCGGAGCGCCTGCTGGCGGTAGGCCGTCATGACCGGGACGCGCGTGGAGCCGCCGGGCATCGGGTCACCGACGCGCCGCTGGTGCTCGCGCAGGAGCCGGCCGGCGCGCCTGGCGTCGCGGCGCGGGCGGTAGGGCGTCGGGTCCTCGAGGACATCCGCGCGGCCGGCGGTCACGACGATGAGCCCGAGACCCAGCCGCCGGCACAGGCGCCGGACCTCGGGGGCGCGGGTCGGCCAGGCCCCGACGGCGAGGTAGACGGCGTCGGACAGCGCGAGGCGGTCGATGCCCTGGTGGACGAGGGCGAGCGAGAACGTCCGCTTGAGCTCCACGATGACGGGAGGGTCATCGCCGCGGACGCCGACGAGGTCGCAGCCCCGGATCTCACCCTTGACGTGGTAGCCCTGCGCCTCGAGGAGCGCCTTGACCGGCGCGGACAGCGCGGACTCGGGCTCGGAGGGCGCGGCCACGGTGCGCTCGGTCAGCCGCCGGAGTGCACGGTGTCGCGGCGGGCGAACTCGTCGAGCGCCTCGCGACAGGCCAGCGCCTCACGCCGCGCCTGCTGCGCGAGCCACGGGTCGACGCGTGACGAGTCCTCGAGGGCGACGATCGGGCCGCGGTCGCCGTCATCGAGCACGATGCCCGACGCGTTGCGGTAGTCGGTCATCCAGTTCGCCTGGAGCAGGACCAGGACGTCGACGACGACCCGCCGCGTGAACAGCCAGTCGAGGTGGCTGGCGTTGAGCCGGTCGACAATGTCGTCGACCCGCACCGGACGGCCGCGGTCCATCCGCGCGACCGCGTCGATCACGCGCAGGGTCGCGAACGGGTCGCCGGACTCGGCGTAGACCGGAGGGCGCGGCAGCTCGTCGGGAAAGCCGGCGGGGAGGGGGCGGCGACCGATGGCGCCGGGGTCCGTGCTCATCGCCCGAGGCTAGCACGAGGCCGATACGGGACCCCCACACCGCCGTGCGCCCGCCATGCCGCCCGTCGTGCCACCCGCCGGGCCGTGGTCGACCGGGCGAAGGGCCCCGGCTCAGCGGCGGCGCGGGGGGACCACCTCGGTCGGCCCCAGGGGATCGGGCATCTCGAGCGTCATGAGGCCGCCATCCCCGGCGGGCAGCGGGTCGTCCGGTCGCGCGTGGTGCACCAGCTCGTGCGGCGGTGGGATGTTCCGCCAGACCTGCTGCTCGAACCCGAACAGGACGCCGCCGATGGACTGCGCCATCGACTGCCCGCGCTTCCTCGGCTGGGGAACGTTGTCGGGCTCCGCCGCTTCCTCCGGCACGGCCGTCTCGTCCTCGGTCACATCGACCCCGGGCGCCTCTTCCCCGGACGCCTGGTCCTCGGGCTTGCCGCTCACGCCGCCAACGCCAGCACGATCCAGCCGTGGCAGAACCGCGTGTCGGGGGCGTGCAGGGCGTCGCCTGGATGGGGTGCAGCGGGGGCCGTCATGGGTCGGGCGATTGTAGTCGCAGGACCCGGGGCCGGGTCTTGGCCGGTCCCGTAGAGTTGGGCGATGAGCCCTGCCGCGAAGCGCCCGCAGAAGGAGAAGCCGGTCAAGCCGTGGGCGCGCGCCGAGGCGGGCCGCTACCGGTCGTCCGACGGGCGATTCACCCTGGAGTCCGGCGGCGGGCGATGGTTCGTCACGGACACCGACGCGCTCGACGAGCTGGGGCTCGCCCGCACCTCGGGACCGTTCGCGACGCTCGACGCGGCGAAGGCGGCGGGCGATGCGGCCCGGAGCGGGCCGGTCGAGGCGTCCCCGCTGGCCGCGCGGATCGCGAAAGCCGCGGCACGGCCCCGGGCTGCCGCGCCCGCGAAGACGCCCGCGGCCCCGCGGCCGGTGCTCAAGGCGGATCCGCGCGCGGATCCCGCGCCTGAGCCCGCGCCGGAGCCCGCGCCCGCGCCGCCGGCCCGCACCTGGCTGGGCGCCCTCGAGGACGCCGATCGCGACGGCGCCATCCGTGCCCGCAAGCTCATCGCCGCCCTCGAGCGAGACGGCATCACCGACGCCGAGGCCCTCGTGCGGCGTGACCTCCGGGGCGGAACCCCGGCCGTCGCGACGCGCCTGCTCGCCCGTGCGGTCCTCGCGGCGATCGCCTCGCTCAAGAGCCCGAGCGCCGCCGAGGTCGCCGAGGTCGTGGCATCGGCCCTCGCCTCGTCACCGAAGCGTTCCGGCCTGCCGGGCTGGGAGCTGCGTGAGCGCGACGGGCCCACGGGCGAGCCTCGGTCCCTGCGCCTGACCGCGGACGACCTGCGGGCCGCCGCCAAAGACGAGGCGGGCCGCTAGCTCAGCGACCGGGGCGCCGGCGGCCCGCCACTCGGTCCATGCGCCGACCCCTGGGGCGGCTCGTGCGTCGGGCCGCCACGCGGTCCATGCGCCGGCGACAACCGCGGTTCTGCATCGCCCGGCGGCCGGGCGCGTCGGGAGCGCGGCCGGTTCAGGGCACGCGACCACCAAGTGACCGTCCCGCGATCGAGTCGTCGGTCGCTGTCGACCGTTGGACCGCCGGGCGGCCAGATGGGCGCGAGGTGGGCGCGAGGCGGCCAGGTGGGCGCGTGGCCGCGCCGCGGAACCTACTCCGCCGCCACGTCCCCCGACTCGAGCACCGGCAGCGCGCGCGCCGAGTCCGTCGCGGTCCCCTCGATCGCGCCAACGCCCAGCGGCACCCACTTGGCCGGGTCCTTGAGCCGATGCGTCCCGACCGCGCCGCGATCGTGGACCTGCTGGAAGCCAGCGGGCTCGATCCACATCCTCTTGCCGTCCAGCAGCCCGGTGATGCCCTCCTGGCCCGGCTCCGGGCGGGGGTTCAGGCAGTACTTGCAGGTCGACTGGTCGTGCGGCTGGTACTCGGCGGGCTCCTCGTAGGTGGTGATGTAGCCCTCGTAGTTGCGCAGGATCACCTTGTGGTCCGAGTAGGACACGAGGTAGTTCGGCATCACGGGGATCTTCCCGCCGCCGCCCGGCGCATCGACGATGAACTGCGGCACCGCATAGCCCGAGGTGTGGCCGCGCAGGCCCTCGATGATCTCGAGGCCCTTGCCGACCGGTGTCCGGAAGTGCCCGGCGCCCTCGACGAGGTCGCACTGGTAGAGGTAGTACGGCCGCACTCGGTTCTCGACCAGGCGTTGGACCAGCTCGCGCTGCGTGTGGACGCAGTCGTTGACGCCCGCGAGCAGCACGGACTGGTTGCCCAGCGGGATGCCGGCGCGCGAAAGCTTGTCGCAGGCTCGGGCGAGCTCGGGCGTGATCTCGTTGGGGTGGTTGACGTGGATGTTCAGCCACAGCGGGTGGTACTTGGCGAGCATCTCGCACAGCGCGTCGTCGATCCGCTGGGGCATGAACACGGGCACCCGGGACCCGATGCGGACGATCTCCACGTGGGGGATGTCTCGCAGGCCGCGCAGAGCGGCCTCGAGAAGCTTCGGTGCCAGCGTGAGCCCGTCGCCACCGCTGATCAGCACGTCGCGGATCTGCGGGTTGTTGCGGATGTACTCGAGCTGGGCCTCGTGCTCCTTGCGGTTGAAGTTCTGGGTCGCGTCGCCCACGATCCGCGACCGCGTGCAATAGCGGCAGTAGACCGCGCACTGCGTCGTGATCAGCATCAGGACGCGGTCCGGGTAGCGATGGACCAGGCCCGGGACCGGGGAGTGGCGGTCCTCGGCGAGGCTGTCCTCCATCATCCCGGTGAAGCTGCGCAGCTCCCGGCCAAGCGGGATGATCTGGCGGCGGATCGGGTCGTTGGGGTCCCTGGGGTCGATCAGGCTGATGAAGTAGGGCGTGACGTCGACGCGGAACTTGTCCGGCGCGGAGAGGCCCTCACGCTCCTCGTCGGTGAGCTCGAGGATCTGCTCGATGTCCGCGAGGTCGTTGACGCGGTTGGAGAGCTGCCACTTCCAGTCGTTCCACTTCTCGTCGGGAACGTCCGCCCACCTCGGGGCGCGACGGCTGATCGCCGGCTTGCCGTCCGGCCCGAGGCGCTTGGCGGGGTCCCGCTGGTTCACCCATGGCGCCGCCTCGATCGCCGTCTCGCTGCCGGAACCCTGCGCCTGCTCCACCACCGCCGAACCTCCGCTGCCCCGCTTGCCATCGGCGGGCGTCCCGCCACCGGTCGAGTGCATAGATCCTATGCATCCTGAATGGACGGCGATCATAGCGGAGCCGCCGGGGAGCGTCCACGTCCGGGTCGAGCGCACCCCGGGACGGTCCTCGAGGCAGCGCCTGTGACGACCCCGAGTCTCCCGGCGCTTGCCGGACGCTCGACGGAGCCGGAAGCCGGCCGAAGCGCCGGAACGTCGCCCGGTCGCAACCTCCTCGTACCGTCGGACGGTTGACCCGTGGCACCGGCGCCGAGTACGGTGCCCCGGCCGCCACGGAGCCCGGGGCCCGCGCGCGGCACAGATCGTCCCCCGCGAAAGGAACCACCACATGGCCATCGACCGCCGCCTGCTCGCGGGTGCGCTCGGCCTCTCCCTCGTCGTCGCCGCCTGCGGCGGGTCGTCCACCGCCAGCTCGGGCGCCGGGACCGCGACCCAGGCTCCCGGCCCCACCGCCACCACCCCGGTGACCGCCACCGAGGAGGCCACCGAAGCCGCC
>JANNHX010000020.1:0-1716 GCA_031404615.1 Chloroflexota bacterium | reverse complement strand
TGGCGGCTCCGGCCGGCGGCATCGATCTGCTCTTGACGCAGACCGGGCGCAGCGCAGACCGGCGCGGGCGGCTCGTGCTGGTGCGCTTGAACGCCACGGGCAACTGGTCTCTGCGAACCGTGTCGCAGTCGGTGGCGACGGACATGCCCGGGGCTATCGCGCGGCGTGGCGACGGGTCGCTCGCGATCGTCTGGGCGGATGCACCGGAGCGCGGCGCAAGCGGCGCTGGTGGCGCGTTCGTCAGGATCCGGGCGGCTTCCCCGCCCGGGACCCAGACGCGTCCGCGCATCGGGCTCGGTCAGACGCGCGTGGTCCGAGGCCTGTTGCCGCCCGCTCTGGGCCGCCCCCCGTCTCCGCGCAGCGTCGCGGGCATCGATCTTGGGTTCGGCAAGGGCGGCGATCGGGTCGTCGCGCTCACGACCTCCGCGGGACGCTCGACCGCTCTCGTCCTCGCATCACTCGACGGTTCAGCCCGCGTTCGTGAACGGCAGATCGCAAACACCTTCAATGGCAACGTCTCGCTGACGGTGGCGCCCAGCGGACGTGTCGGAGTGATCCTGGAGGACCGCGGCAGCACGATCGGCGATCGCGAGTGCGTCAGCGACGGCCGGCAGCGCATCATCCGTGTCGCCGTCCGTGAGGCGGGAGCGAAGAGCTTCAGCCCGATGCAGCTGCTCGACCGCCGCCCATTCGAATGTCTCGCTCCTTATGCACGGATGGTGGCGCGGCCCGACGGGCACATGGCGGTTCTCTGGGGCGCCGAGACTGCGTCCCCGCCGGGCGACATCGTGAGGCTCGCGGAGGCTGCGCCCGGGGCGCGCTTCGGTGAGCCGTCGACTCCTTGGTCCGGTGAGCTGCTCGGCGACGCCCTCTACGGCGGCGCTGGTGACCTTGTCGTAGCCATCATCCGGCCGGCCGGCGCTACGAGGACCGGCCAGCTGCTCGTGCGGCGACGCGACGCGGGCGGAGCGTTCGGGCCCGAGGAACAGGTCGCTGCGTCAGGTGTCAGTCAGGTGCAGTTGGTCATTGGCAGCGACGGGCTCGCGCTGCTGGCGTGGCCGCAGGGGGCCGATGCGCTCGTGATCAGTAGATCCGCGCAGCCCTAGCCGGCGCGGCGGTCGCCGACCAGCAGCGTCTCGTACACGCGCGTCACGAGATCGCGATGGGCGAAGCGCGCCGGCGCCGGCCGGCGACCGGCTGACCGTGCGCCCTTGCGGCAGACGACACGATGATCCAGCGTCGAGCGCCACCAGTCGCCTGGCGAGAGCGAGGGCGTCATCGGCGCGACCGTGCAGTTCCCGTCGTGCTGCTCATTGCCGGCGAAGTGCCCGAACTCGTGGATCATCACGGTCTGAAGGTCGAACTCGTCCGGCTCGGGCCATTCCGGCCCCAGTTCCCACCGCACCCCCGGGTGGAGCACGATGTCGCGATCGGTGACGACCGTCGCGACCTTCTTGATCCCGACCGTGACGCAGCCTGTGCGTGAGCCGCTGGGCAGGATCCGGCAGCGCAGCATTCGCTTGTAGCGGATCAGGTAGCGGCGATAGTGGATGCCGAGCACGCCGTCGGGCACTCGTGAGGAGAAGCCGACTTCGGGGCGTCTGTTGCGAAGGCTGACCGAGTCGTACGTGACGCCCTCCGGGCGCAGTCCCCAGCGCGCGCCCTGCGTCTCGGCCATCGCGATGAAGCGCTCATCGTCAACCGCGTCGGGGATGC
>JANNHX010000019.1:0-1591 GCA_031404615.1 Chloroflexota bacterium | reverse complement strand
CCGTTGCCCAGGTGCGCGGACAGGGCATTCACGGCTCGCGCGCCAGCGAGTATGAAGGCGAAAACATCAGGATCGAAACCATCGTCGACAGCCGCACCGCACAGCGCATCGAAGAGGAAATCGCACGCCGCTATTTCAGTGACTGGGCCATCGTGCTCTACACGACGCAGGTCAGCGTCCTGCGGCCCGACCGTTTTGTTTCAGAAGAGCCCAACTCCTGAATGGACGACCGCCATGTATGAGATGGACAACATGTTGGACCTGCCTCGTCGATCCCAGATGCGCGCCGTTCGGCCGCGCCTGGGAATCATCGGCGGCGGGCAACTGGCGAAGATGACCGCGGCGGCGGCGCTGAGGCTCGGATGCGATGTCGCCGTCCTGGAGCGCAACGCCCAGAGCCCCGCAGGAAACATGGCGGCCCATCTGCTGGTGGGCGACTGGGACGCTGCTCAGCCGGCCCGCCTCCGAGCTGATCGCGAAGGTCACCGCCGGTAACAAGCGGCCCCTGGAGGCCGTGGTGCTGGCCCGCAACATCGACCGCGACCTCTATCGCTACCTGGCCGAGCACCGGCGCAGCTTCCCCGGGATCTCGCTCCAGAAGACCTACCTGCGCTCCTATCCGGAGGGTGCGCTGGCCGCTCATGTCCTCGGCTCGACGGGGGCGATCAACGACACGCAGATCGCCGACTACCGCGACCGCGGCTACATCGGCGACGAGACGATCGGCGTCGGTGGCGTCGAGTCGCAGTACGAGCCGTTCCTGAAGGGCACGCGCGGCGAGACGGTGGTGGAGGTCGACGCCGCCGGCGAGCCCCAGGGGCGCGAGTACATCTCGTCGACCAGCCCGGTGCCGGGCAAGAACATCTGGCTCTCGATCGACAGCGGGGCCCAGCGGGCGATGGAGAGCGCGCTCGCCAAGGCGACCGCGGTGACCGGCGCGCGCGGCGCGGCCGGGGTGGCGCTCGACCCCAATACCGGCGAGATACTCGCCATGGGCTCGTATCCCACTTTCTCGCCCGAGCTCTACGTCTCTCGCAAGGCAAAGCCCCTCGAGGCGATTCGCACCAATCCCGACGAGCCGCTCAACCCTCGAGCGATCGGCGGCGTCTACCCGGCCGGCTCCACCTTCAAGCCGATCACGGCGGCCGCCGCCCTGCGCGCCAACCTGATCACGCCCTCCACCGAGCTGGAGTCGCTCTCGTCGATCGATCTCTACAAGACGAACATCAAGAACATCCAGAGCAGGTACCACGGCTTCATCGCGCTGCCTTATGCCCTGCGCGTCTCCAGCGACACATTCTTCTATCAGGTGGCCGACAAGCTCTACGACGGCAAGACCGATCGGAGCCCGCTGCAGGAGGAGGCGCGCCGCTTCGGGCTCGGCCGCGCGACGGGCATCGACCTTCCCGGTGAGGTGAACGCGCTCGTGCCCGACCCGACGTGGAAGAAACGCAACTTCGCGGGCTCCGCGTTCTCCGACTTCGACCGCCAGTGGTTGCCCGGCGACACGATCAACCTCGGCGTCGGCCAGGGCTATCTCCAGGTCACCCCGCTGCAGATGGCCGTCGCCTACGGAGCGATCGCCAATGGG
>JANNHX010000018.1:0-4362 GCA_031404615.1 Chloroflexota bacterium | reverse complement strand
GCACCGCGAGCTTCACGCTCCTGGGCCTCTGGCTCGTGGTCGTCCAGGGCCGCGGCGAGTGGCGCTTCGACCCGCGCCGGCGCCGGATGGCGTATGTCGTGTCGCTCCACTTCCTGCTGCCGGGCGCCATGAGCATCCTCGCGCTGGCGGCCCCGGACCAGGCGATCGTCTGGCGGGTCTCGTTCGCGGCCGCCGGCGCCATCGGCATCGTGGGGGTCGCGCTGATCAGCCGGACCCTCCACGAGGACCACGACAGCCCCCGGGTCGTGCGCTGGCTCCAGCTGGTGGTGCTGCCGGTGTACGTCGTCATCACCGGGCTCGCGATCGCGCCCGGCGTGCCCGCCGCGATCGGTCTCACGCTGACGGCGCTGCAGGTGGAAGCCCTGGTCCTCTCGGTCCTCCTGTTCTTCGGCGTCCAGACGGCATGGTTCCTCCTGGTCGAGCCGACCCGCGAGGAGCAACGGCGCCACGACGCCGAGGCTGAATCGTGAGGGTTGCCGGAGCCGCCCGGCGCGCTTAGCCTGTCCCGGCGACGGCCCGGTCGCCGCGCGTGGCTCGCGGTCCGGACCCAGGCCGGCAATGCCCAGCGTCCCGCACCGGAGGCACCCGCAAGATGGGGAGCGTCAGGGTCCCGGGCTTCGAGCCCGCGACACACGGATTCCAGTTCGCGAACGTGTTCCCGCACAGCGCGCTCAAGGCGTTCAAGCTCGGCAACGTGGCGACCCTGGACGTCGGCGACGCCGCCAACGGGCTCTGCGGCGGCATGTCGTTCAGCACCGCGGACATTCACCGGACAGGCCTGCGGCCGCCGCCCGATACCAGTCCGCCGGCGTCGGACACCGCCGCCTACCGCTACATCGTCGACCGCCAGATCACGAGCTTCGACGACGGCCGGGTCCCGCTGCGCTTCTACTCGCTCATGCGCCCCAGCCGGCCGGAGCGCGAGTCGATGCTCTCGGCGCTGTTCGGGATGGTGGGTCTCGACCGCCACAGCCGGACCTGGGTGATGATCCACGAGGAGTGGCCGCGCATCCGGGCGGACCTCGACGCCGGCCGGCTCTCGATGATCGGCCTGGTCCGAGTGGTCGATGCCGACCCCGCGAAGCTCGGGCGCAACCACCAGGTCGTGGCCTACGGGTACGACCTCGAGGGGTCAGCCCTCACCATCCGCATCTACGACCCCAACTGGCCGCGCGACGAGGGCGTCACGATCTCGCTCGACATCGCGGACGAGCGTGGCGGGGCCGCGGCGAGGTGGTCGAAGCCGGACGCCCGCCTGTTCTGCTTCTTTCGGACGCCGTACGTGCCCGTCGACCCGACCGTCTTCCGCTGATGGGCGGTCCGACTGGACGCCGGCCGGCCTGGGTCCCGGCCGCGGCATACCCGTTCGAGGACCGCTGGGCGGAGATCGACGGGCACCTTGTCCACTACGTCGATGAGGGCAGCGGACCCACCCTGCTGCTGCTCAACGGGAACCCGAGCTGGTCGTTCGGCTGGCGGGACGTCATCCGCTCCCTGCGCGGGTCCTTCCGGTGTGTCGCGCCGGACTACCCGGGCTTCGGCCTGTCGCGGGAAGCGCCCGGCTACGACTTCCGGCCGCGCTCGCACTCAGCGGTGGTCGAGGCGCTCGTCGACCGGCTCGACCTCCGCGACCTGATCGTCGTGGGGTACGCGTGGGGCGGGCCCATCGGGCTCGGCCTGGCCGGCCGCCGGCCGGAGCTGGTGCGTGCGCTCGTGATCGGCAACACCTGGGCGTGGCCGGACGACCGGTTGCGCGTCCGCGCGTTCTCGGCGCTCATGGGTGGGCCGCTCGGGGCGCTCACCGTGGAGCGCCTCGACCTGATGTTGCGGCTGTACCTGCCGCTCAACCTGAAGCGCGGACGGCTCACCGCCTCGGAGCGGCGAGCCTACGCCGGCCCGTTCCCCCGCGACCGGAGGCACGTGATGCGGGTGCTCCCCCGCGAGATCACCGCCGGGCGAGCCTGGCTCGAGGAGGTCGAGGCCGGCCTCCCGCGTCTCGCGGACCTCCCGGTCCTCATCCTGTGGCCGGATTCGGATCCCGGCTTCGGCGACGCTGAGCTCGCGCGCTGGCGGTCATTGTTCCCGGGCGCCGAGGTGGTCGGCCTCCGGCGGGTCGGCCAGTACATCGACGAGGACGCGCCCGACGACGTCGCTGCGGCGATCAGGGCGTGGTGGGCGCGGGGGCCGGGCGCGTTCGCTCCTGGAGCAGGTACAGGCCGGTCATGACGAGCGTCAGGAGCGCCAGACCGCCCGTGTAGCCGAGGGCCGTCCCTCGCCCGGGCAGGAACTCGTCGCGGAACACGACGGCGGCGACGAACAGGACCGCGCCGTTGAGGGTGAACAGCTCGCACCCGCGCTTGATCTCGTCCCAGTCCGTCGCGAACGCCATTGTGCCGCACCACACGGACCAGCCGAGGAACCAGGCGCCGACGATCCGCGCATCGAGCGGGTTCAGCTCCCACGGCCAGCGCTGTACCGCGAACTCCGGGTTGCCGACGATCAGCAGGCCGTTCATCAGGAGGATGCCGGTGGTGAAGACCAGGAACCGCCGCATCCACGGGTTGAGCGGGCCACCCGAGACCGGGGCCGGGGCGCGCAGCGCGCCGCGTGGGACCAGGTACAGCATCGTGATCGGCTCGAAGATGTAGAGGACGATCCAGATGTGTGCGAGGGGGGTCTCGAGCGGGTTCCATGTGAACTCCGCGAGGTGCCAGTACGTGCCGAACAGCAGCGTGCCGGTGAACACGAGGTTGCCGTACACGATCCACCGGAGGCGGATCCAGTTGCCCTCGCGGGCGGCGTTGAGGAAGAAGAACGTCCTGAAGATGTAGGCGGCCCCGATGAAGACCTGGGCCGCGCGCGGGTGGACGTCCCACGCGAAGTACTCGGGTACGAGCCCCGGGAAGAACAGCATCCAGACGGCGAACCAGGCCGCCGCCGCGGCTCCCAGGAGGCCCCATGCGACCTGCTGGACAGGGGGACGCTGTGCCATCGGACGCTCCCTCCCGGCGCGCGACCCGCTCGTGCGTTGGACGGCCGCCGTTCGGGCTCGCCTTGCCGGATCGGCGGATCGTAACCGCACGAATCAGATCTGCACAGGGGGAACCCGGGCGGCTGGGTCTGCGCGCCGAGGATTGACATTCGCGCGACGGTGGGTTTTGCTGCGCGGCAGCACCGGGTCGCCACGCCTTGGAGCCGCATGCCGCGGCTCCCGCGTCCGCGAGGAGGGAGACCGTGGGCTACGCGTCCATGCGACAGCTTGCCGGCGGGGGACCGGCGGTCCTCGCTGCCCTCATCCCCAGCCTCCCCGAGGCGTCGTTGCCCGCGGCCGAGGCGGCCGCGAGATCCCTGCGGCCCGCCGACCGGGCCGCCGCGCTGCTCGCGCTTCGCGACCGTCTGGGCTCGGCCCGCCTCGACGACGAGATCCTCGCCGCCGCCCGTGACGCCGGCGACATGGCGCCGTCGCTGCTGATCGACTGGGCGGCCGGCGCGGCGCCCGGTGACCGCAGACCGGTGCTCCTTGAGGCGGTGCGGGCGGCGGACGAGTGGGAGCGCGCCTCTGCGCTGGCGCGGGCCGTCGAGCTGGCGGCGCCCGACGGGTTGGCGGCGCTCCTCGCGGAGTGTGCGCGGGTGAACGGCGACGAGGTGCCGGAGGTGATCGCCGCCTTCGCCGCCCGGTCGGACGAGCTCCCTCCGGATGTCCGCGCCGGCGTCCTCCGCCTGGTCCGCCGGCCGCGCGGTCGTGACGCCCGCGCCACACGCGAGGTTGCCGCGCTGGCGCTTCTCGATGCGGCGGACAGGGAGCGCGTGCTTGGCGCCGCGATCCGGGCCTGGGCGGATGGCGACTGGGGCGCCGGGTCGTGGCTCGCGACCGTCCCGTCCTGGCCGCCCGAGATCCGCGTCCAGGCAGCGCTCGACCTGGTCGGCAACGAGGAGATGGGCCTCGAGGCCGAGGACCTGCTGGACGCCCTCGCCCCGGGAGACGTCCTCGCCGTGTACCGGGGCCTGGTGCATCGGCCCGCGCGCGACGTGCCACGCGAGGGGTTCGAGGCGGTGCTGGCGCGTCTTCCCGCCGACGCCCGGCCAGCCGCCGTGGCGGACGTCGAGCGGCGCCTGCGCGGCAAGCGGCGGGTGGCCGCCCTCGCCGCGCTCGTCCGCGGCGAGGAGGCCGTGCTGCGGGCCGGGTTCGCCGCCGGCCCGGGGGTCGCCACCGACGACTGGCTCCGCGCGATCGCGGCCCTGGTGCCCGACGTCCCGGGCTCGGTCGTGCCGCTCGCGATCAAGGCAGCCCGCCGCACCGGGGACCCGCGGCTGCGGCTGGGCACGCTCGCCCTGCTGGCC
>JANNHX010000017.1:0-2138 GCA_031404615.1 Chloroflexota bacterium | reverse complement strand
AGTAGCCTCGATGACCTCCCAGCGTGTCCTCGCAGCAAGCCAGAAGCGCTCGCAGGCAGCGACCCGGCTCCTCATCGCCGTCCGTCGCGCCGAACGCCACCCAAAAAGAACACCTGAGGATGCTTCCACGTCGCACGCTCGTGGCGCCCTCCTCACGGACACGCAGGACGCACCACCCCGGAAACTCGTTCGCCCCGCCGCGCCTTCGATCGAGATGGTAGCGTCCGCCACGCCACGCTTTGATCGGCGCCACGTGGATCACCCGCATACCGGATGTTCGGATGGCAGCCAAGTCGGTTCGTGACGGATCGGCTCCGCATTCCTCGTGGTCGTGGAACAGTTTGCGTCATGGATGAGGACCCGTGGGGGATGCGTACCGCGCCGGCGCTTGCCGGTGGGGTGCCACCTTTGCCAGCGCGTCTGGTTGAGCTCGTCGATCTGGTTACCGGTGGAGAGTCCCGGATCATCGAGCCCGGTGAGCGGTGGGTGTTCCCGTCGGCGGAGGAGCTGCCGGAAGTTCAGGTCCTGGCCGCCGAAGGGTGGGGGCCGTTGGGCGAGGACCCGATGACGGTGCTGCTGCCGGCGGTGTGGCCGGCCCAGCACCGTTGCTGGGTGCCCGACCGGTTGCCGCGGATGTCGACGTCGGTGTGTCCGCCAGACATGCGGCAGAGGGTGCAGGCCCGGCCGGAAAGCTTCACGGCGGACGCCGCGGCCGAAGTGGCGGCCGCGGAGTGCGGGCTGCCGGCCCCGCCGCCGGGCAGGTTGTGGTTGCTGCGCTCCCCGTGGCCGAGTCTTGGGCTGGAGGTGGTGTTGGCGATGCTCCACCAGCGCCGCGATGAGCTTGATCTGGGCTGGGGCTCGTGTTGGGTCATTGAGGCCGCTGGTGACCTGCTGGGCTGGTCCGAGGACCAGGTGTGGTCGTGGTGGGCTGGCCCGCAGGCGGACGCCGCGCGCGCGTGGCGCGAGCTCGGGAGGGTGGGGCAGGACGTCGGGCTGCTCGTGGTCGCCGGGCTCGGGCCGGCGCAGACGGCCCGGCTCACCGGCCCAGCCCGTGATGGTGGAGCGGGCCTTAGTGAGCGTCAGGCTCTGGCTTGGGCCGAGAAGGTGGGCTGGCCGGACGCGGAGTCCAAGGTCGATGCGATCATCGGCTGGCGCGAGGTGGGTCTGCCCGCGGACCCGCCCCAGGACGAGCACCTGGTCCTGTACGAGACGACGCCGGCCGCGGTCGGCGACTGGCTGGCCGATGGGTTCAGCTTTGAACACGTTTGGCTCGGCCAGAGCCTGCAGTCGGCACAAATGTGGCGCCACTTCGGGTTCACGTCAGAGCAGGCGAGGTCCCTGCTCGAGGCGGACCCCACGGTCACCCCTGAGGAGGTGATCGCATTCGACGACGTCGGGATCGCCGCCGATGCCCGGCTTGGGTGGTTGGAGGCCGGGTTCAGCGCGGCCCACGCGCGAGCGTGGACCGAGGTCGACGTCTTTCCGCAGGAGGCACGCGTGTGGCGGGCGATGGGTCTAAGCGTCGATGACGCCCGCTGGCACCGGGCCGCCGGCGGCGGAGCTCTGCCTGATGACGCTCAGGTCGGCTGGTTCGGGTACGGCGGCGGTCGAGCCGACCGAAACTATGGGGTCGCAGACCCGCCCGACACCCGCGGACGACTGGCCACGGACGCAGCCCACGACCGCGACCGATGAGCCGCGATTCCTCAGACTTGTAAGAGCGCCCTCCGCGGCAGAAGCGGACGTTCGTTCGGCACCGTGCTGGAGCAGCCGAGGCCTCAGGCGCCAGCCGAGTGTCTTACGCTGCCCCACATGCGAAGACTTGGTTTCCGGACCCCGCGTGAGATTGGGGCAGCCGCGCGCTGGACGGTTGCTACCCCAATGGGCTGGGCGTTCCTCTTCTCCTCTCTTGTCGCTGTAGGAGTCAGCTGGTGGGCAGCAGACCGATGGGGCGCCCAAGTCGGATTCTTTGTTTTCTTGGGCACGCTTTTTGTGGCGCGTGTGATCGTTCCTGGCCCTCCTGACCTCAGAGGCGCCGGTGGGTAGAGGGACTTGGCAGGCGTCACGAGGGCGACCATCGAGACGGAGTGGGATAGTTCTGGAGGGGTTTTTTGGCGAGGGTGTTCGGGCCGCTCTCA
>JANNHX010000016.1:0-2198 GCA_031404615.1 Chloroflexota bacterium | reverse complement strand
GGTTCAACAGCTTGGTCGACGCGCTGGGCGGCGTCCGGATCAACGTCCCGAAGGCCATCTTGGACCCCGCATACCAGTTGCCCTCGGGCAAGTTCGGGATCCGGTTCAAGGCCGGGCCGCAGACGATGAACGGAGCGAAGGCGCAGGTCTATGCGCGAACGCGCCACGGCGATTCCGATTTCGGCCGGTCACGCCGCCAGCAGGCCATCCTCGCCGCAGCGGGTCAGAAGCTGCTCGCCAAGCCGAACCTGCTGGCGACGCTGATGGCCGCCCGCTCCAGCTTGATCACGGACTTCCCGCTCGACCAAGTGTCCGGATTGCTCAGCACGATCCAGTCGATCCCCGCCGGCTCAATCGACGCCGGACTCGTGCTGGGGCCGACCAAGTACTCGAGCAAGGCGTCATGTTCCTGCGGCTATGCCCTCGAGCCCAACACCGCAGCGATGCGCAAGGCCGCCGGCAAGTTGTTTCCCTGGGCGGTGGTCAAGCCGTAACGGGGCCAGACAACGGCGCGCGAACGGGACGAGGGCGCGTCGCGGGCGGGGCGAACCTCGAACCCCCGGGCCGGGATCAGCCCTACGGCGAGGCCGACGGGGTGGCGACAGGCGCCACGTAGTACGCGCTGTCCTTCCCGAACGTGCGCACCGACCACGCCTTGATCTTCTCCATGTTCGGGCGCAGCAGCCAGACCCCGCCCGTGGTACTCATCGGGGGGCTTGTTGCGTACGGCGGTCCGAGCACGTACTTGGAGATCGCCGTGTCCGGGATCTCCTGCGCCAGCGCCACCATGTCGCCGACCTGGCTGGCGGGGAAGTCCGTCTTGATCGTGTGCGCGAGGGCATCGAGGATGGCGGGGATCTTGGTGGCCATGGTCGGCGAGAGGAGCTTCTGGCGGATCCCCTGCAGGACGAGCTGCTGGCGGCGCGCCCGTGTGTAGTCGTTGTCGCCGACCCCGTTCCTGGTGCGCACGAAGGCGAGCCCGGAACGGCTGTTGAGGTGCTGGGGTCCGGCCTTGAGGAAGAACCCCCTCGTCCCGTCCGGGAAGGTGTACCCCGGGTCCGCGATATCCGCGGGATTGTCGACGTCCACGCCCCCCACGGAATCGAGGAGCTTGGCGAACCCCTGCAGGTTGATGAACGCGTAGTAGTTCACATCCACGCCGAGGAGGTACCCGATCTCCCTCGCGAGGGTGCCGACGCCGCCGTCCGGGTACCGGGCAGGATTGGCCGCGGCCGTCGTCATCAGCGAGTTGATCTTGCCGTGGTACGTCCCGCCGCTGTACATCGGGAACTGGGCGAGATCCCGCGGGACGCTCGCCATGGTCACCGTCTTCTTGTCGGGGTCGATGCTCACGAGGATCTGCGTGTCGGTCAGCGCGTGGTTGTAGCCCAGCCCGCTGTCGGCACCCAGCAGCAGGATGTTGATGCGCGAGGACTCCGTGTCCTGGGGCGGCAACTGGCCCGTGAACGGATCAAGCGATGGATCGGTGCTCGCCGAGGTGCCGGGTGCCCCGGCCGTGGCGTCCGGCGAGCCCACCGCGGTGCCGGGGCCCACGAAGATCTGGCCGCCGGCCGAGAGGAATGACGCCATGTACCAGCCGGCGACCCCGTGGGCAGCAACGGCGACCACCAGCAGTGGAATCAGCAGCAGGAATGCCGCTCGGCCCGAGGGCCGACGAGGCGCCAGCACAAGGTATGCATCGAGGATCGACCCCACACGCAGGACGCCGGTGACGACGATCACCGCGAACAACGTCGACGCCAGGGCCGGATCGAACAGGTTGAAGGCCAGGCGAGTCAGCCCGCCGAGCCCCTGGGCTGCCAGCCAGACCGTGGTGACGAAGACCGGGATCCCGAAGACGGCAGCACGAACACGTGCGCCGGCGTACAACTCGCCGAGGCCGGGGAAGATGAACGAGAGGAGGGCGGCGAGGACGGGTGACCGGCCGCCACGGCTGCCCGCCGGCGATGCGCCGCGGCGCCCACGAACGCCGCCGGTCGCGCCGAAACCTGTCGGCTCTGAGCCTGATGCCACGGGCGAAAGGCTAGCACAGGGCGGCGCACGCCCCCTCTCGTCGCCGATGGCGCCCCACCGCCGATGGCGGCCCGCCGTCGGTACTTTCGATTGGTGCCGCACCGCAACGTCGCGTGCCAGCATGACGGCGTGCAGCGCCTCGTCTCGAACCAGGGTCTCGCCAT
>JANNHX010000015.1:0-1531 GCA_031404615.1 Chloroflexota bacterium | reverse complement strand
CGGCCGTCTTCGTCAGCGCGCGCCGCTTCTTCGCCGCGCTGTCGTACAGGTAGACATCGCCATCATCGATGAACAGCACTCGCCTGCGATCGCGCGTGAACGAGCCCGACGAGCGCGGCGCATCCTCCCCCTCCTCCTTCGACAACTTGCGCAATCCCTTGCCGTCGCGCCCGACGACGTACGTGTCGAAGTCCTCCTCCACCGGATCGGAGAACTGCTTCCACTGGAAATACACCGACTGGCTGTCGCGCGACCACCGGACGTCGCGCGGCGCATAGCCCGCCAGCCCCGGCCCGCGCATGATCGTATCGACCGTGAGCTCGAGGCGGCTCTGGGCGAGGAGGGAAAGAGAGAGGAGAAGAGCGGCGGCGAAGGCGATCCGTCTCATGTCGGTGGGGATGATAGGCCACGCGCCGGGGAATGAGGGTAAACGGTTGGTGACTGCGCAGCCTCTTGTGCTCAGTGCTCATCACGGCTCCGCGACATCACTCACCGAAAAAATCGCCCCTCACCCTAGGAGTCTGCGCGGCAGAAACTGGGTAGGGCTGGTAAAATGATGCATGCCAACCAACTACCGAACGTACCAGCCTGAGCAAAGCTACTTGCTCCCGCCCTCGCTGAGTGATTGGCTGCCGGAAGGACATCTGGCGTACTTCATCTCCGAAGTAGTGAATGAGCTGGATCTGAGCGGTTTCTATGCACATCACGAGCAGGCCGACCCGCGGGGAAACCAGCCGTTTGAACCTGCGATGATGCTGAAGGTGCTGCTCTACGCATATGCGACCGGGACGTTCTCGTCGAGGAAGGTCGCCAAGAAGCTGGAAGAAGATGTGGCGTTTCGAGTGCTGGCGGCAGGGAACTTCCCGGAACATCGGACGATCTGCGATTTCCGAAAAGACAATCTGGCGGAGTTCATCACGCTGTTCAAGCAGGTGGTACAGATCGCTCAGTCGAGCGGGATGGTGAAGTTAGGGCGGATCGCGATCGATGGGACGAAGGTGAAAGCCAACGCGAGCCGGCACAAGGCCATGAGCTACGACCGGATGAAGACGGTCGAGGAACGACTGGAGAAGGAAATCGCGGATCTGCTGAAGGAAGCGGAGCGAATCGATCAAGCGGAAGATCAGGAACACGGCACAGAGAATCGTGGCGATGAACTTCCCGAAGAGCTCCGACGTCGAGAGAGCCGGTTGAAAAAGATCAGGGAAGCCAAGAAGCGGCTCGAGCAAAGGCAGGCCGAAGAGGATCGGGCCAAGGGAAGACATGAAGGAGACGGTGGACGGCCGAATGGGAAGAAGGGTAAGCCGTTCAAGAAGGCAACGTCCACCCGCACCCGGACCGCTCGGAGCAGTTGTCCCTGCAGTTCGTACAGCCGCTCTCCGGCGGTGTAGAAGCCGTGCGGCCGCCCCGTTACCGGCTCCGCCATCAGCTCCTCGGCGTAGAGCCCCCAGCCTTCGGTGGCCATCGAGTCCTGCCACATGGAGGAGGAATCTTCGACGGCACCGGGGGTGAGCCAGCGGATGTTGCTGAT
>JANNHX010000014.1:0-7639 GCA_031404615.1 Chloroflexota bacterium | reverse complement strand
AGGCGCTCAGTCGGTCACGGTCGATGGCAGGTCCGCGAGGAGCGGGTCCGTCCAGGTCCAGGCCGCGCCGTGGTGCTTGCCCACCGCGCCGTGCCGGGCCGCCTCCACGCGGAGCGGCAGCCCGAAGATCTCGATGAACCCCACGGCCGCCGCATGGTCGAAGGCATCGCCCTCGTCGTAGGTCGCCAGGTTCCTGTCGTACAGGCTCAAGGGGGAGCGCCGCCCCACGACTGCGGCTCGCCCATGGTCCAGGCGGATCCGGACCTCGCCCGAGACCACGCGCTGGGACGAGAGCGCGTACGCGCGCAGGTCGCGCGAGAGGGCGCTGAACCAGAGGCCGTCGTAGATGATCTGCGCCAGCTCGTCCGCGACGAGGCGGTTGAACCGGAGCTGCTCCTTGGACAGCACCAGGCCCTCGAGGGCGTGGCTGGCGGTGTGCAGGATGACGGCCGCGGGGGCCTCGTAGATCTCGCGGCTCTTGATGCCGACGAGCCGGTCCTCGACGTGGTCGATGCGGCCGACGCCGTGCTCGGCACCCAGCGCCTGGAGCCGCTCGACGAGCGCCACGCCACCCAGGGACTCGCCGTCGACCGAGACCGGGATGCCGCCCTCGAAGCCGATGACGATGTCGACCGGCTCGGGGGCGTCGGAGGGCTTGACGGTCCATGCGTACGCGTCGTCGGGCGGGGTCGTCCACGGGTCCTCGAGCGCGCCGGTCTCGCAGGAGCGGCCCCACAGGTTGACGTCGATGGAGTAGGGGGATGACTTCGTGATCGGGATCTCGATGCCGCGCTTGTTCGCGTAGTCGATCGACTGCTCGCGGGTGAGGCCCATGCCGACGCGCATCGGCGCGACGACCTGCAGCCCGGGATCGAGCGCGTGGACGGCGACGTCGAAGCGGACCTGGTCATTGCCCTTGCCGGTGCACCCGTGCGCGACCGCGTCCGCGCCCTCCTTCTGGGCGAGCTCGACGAGCAGCTGCGCGAGCAGCGGCCGTGCGAGGGCGGTGGCCAGCGGATAGGCGCCCTGGTACAGCGCGTTGGCCTGGAGCGCACGCCAGACGTACCTGCTGACGAACGTGTCCCTCGCGTCGACGACGTACGCCCGCGAGGCGCCCGCGGACATGGCGCGGCGCTCGACGCCGTCGGTGACGGACCCGCCGCCGAGGTCGACGGTGAGCGTCACCACCTCCGCGCCGTGCTGCTCCTTGAGCCACGCGACGGCGACGGACGTATCGAGTCCGCCCGAGTAGGCGAGCACGACCTTCTTCATCGGGACAGGGCCTCCGGGAGTTTGGCCGCGTCGGAGGCGGCGTTGAGGGCTTCGAATCGGTCGAGCCAGGCGGTGAGCGCGGGCTCGTCGGGGAACAGGACGATGAGCGTGTTGTCGCCGGCCACGGTCCCCACGTAGCCGTCGAGCGTGGACTCCTCGATGGCCTGGGCGATGACGTTGGCGGTGCCGGGCTGCCCGTTGAGCACGAGGATGAGCCCGCTCCGGCCCACGGTGACGGGGATGTCGGCCAGGATTCGACGCAGCCGCTCGTCGGACGGGGGGCGCCTCGCGCCGATGGACTCGGGCACGACGTAGACCGAGCGATCGCCGCGCATCACCTTGGCGAGGCCAAGCTCCGCGATGTCGCGGCTGACGGTGGCCTGGGTGACGTCGAACCCGAGGGCGGACAGCTCGCCAACGAGCTCGCCCTGGCTGCCGATGGGGTGGGCGGTGACCAGTCGGCGGATGGCCGCGTGCCGGTCCCGCTTGACCATCATCATCGCCGCGTTCAGGCCGCGCCCGCCGGTGCCCGGGCGCTGACCCGGGTACCGAACGTGGGGTCGTCCAACGCGCGGGCGAGCGCGTTCTCGGCCGAGCCGTCGGCGATGATCGCCTCGGAGCCCTCCCAGGCGAGCGCCATCAGGGCTGCCCTGACCTTGGGCACCATGCCGCCACGGATCGTGCCATCGGCGATGAGCGCCTCAGCGTGCTCGGGCGTGATCGTGTCGAGCCTTGCGCCGGACGCGTCGCGGATCCCGTCCACGTCGGTCATCAGCACGAGCTGGCGGGCGCCGAGGCCTGCCGCGATGCCGGCCGCCGCGTCGTCCGCGTTGACGTTGCAGACCATGCCGTTCTCGTCGCGGGCCAGCGGCGCCACGACGGGTACCTGGCCGCCGACCATGAGCGAGTCGAGGAGGTCGCGGCGGACGCCCGTGACGGTGGCGACGAGGCCCACGTTGGGGACACGCTGGCCGATGAGCAGGCCGCCGTCCACGCCGGACAGCCCGACGGCGTCGCAGCCAGCGTCGCGGAGCGCAGCGACGAGCTCGCTGTTGACGACGCCACGCAGGACCGCGGCGGCCACCTCGAGCGCGGCCGGGTCCGTGACCCGCAGGCCATTCTCGAAGCGGGACTGGATGCCGAGGCGCTCGAGCCACTCGGTCATGCGCTTGCCACCGCCGTGGACGAGCACGATGGGCCGCTTGCGGGCGACCTGCGCGACCTCGACGAGGACCTGCCGCTGCTCGGCGAGGGTGGTGCCGCCGAGCTTGACGACGACGACTTCGCTCATGGTCGGTCCCCACTGCGGCGGCCGATCGCCGCGTTGCCGGCTGCGCTCGCTCGCTCACACACGCCGAAGTGCGCTCGCTCGTGTGCTCGCCGGCGCCTTGCGCTCGCCGCGCCGGAGCGGGAACCCGAGGCCAATGTCGTCATGACGTGTACTCCGAGTTCTCCTTGACGTATCCCTCGGTGAGGGGGCAGCCGAAGGCCTCGCCGGTGCCGACTCCCAGGCCGACGTCGATGCGGACCAGGATCTCCTCGCCCTCCATCGCGGCCCGTGCGGCCGACTTGTCGATGCCGCTGGGGCCGCCTGTCGCCCCGTCGTAGGCGAGGAGCCCGGCGATCGCGATGCGCATCCGGGCGGGATCCACGGCGGCCGGCTGCCCGCCACGCGCGGCAGCCTCGTCCGCGGGGAGGCCCGCCGCCTCGAGCAGGAACGCCTCGGCGACGAGCGCGTTGCCCGCGGCTCCCGCGATGCGGCCCCAGTTCGCATCCCTGCCGTGCATCGCCGCCTTGACCAATGACGAGCTGACGACGGCCCGGGCGATCGCGCGGGCGTCAGCATCATCCGCGGCGCCGGAGACCTGGCAGGTGACGAGCGAGGTCGCGCCCTCGCCGTCCGCGGCCTGCTGGCGCGCGAGGTCCCGGGCGACAGCCGCGAGGGCTGTGGCGAGCGCCGAGCGGGCCGCGAGGTCGTCGTCGGCGGAGGCCGCACCGGCCCTGCCCGAGGCGAGGAGGAAGACGCTGTCGTTGGTGCTGGTGTCGGCGTCGACCGAGAGCTGGTTCCAGGTCGTCGACGCCGCGCCGCGGAGCAGGTCGCGCAGCGTGGCGGGGGAGGCCGTCGCGTCCGTGAGCACGACGGACAGCATCGTCGCGAGCCGCGGGTGGATCATCCCGACGCCCTTGGCGATGCCGGTGACGGTGATCGGCACGCTCCTGTCACCCGAGGCCGAGGGCGCAGGGACCGTGACCGTCGCGACCTTCGTCGTCGAGTCCGTCGTGCGCAGCGAGACCGCGGCGGCGAGAAGCGCCTCGTCGGTCGCCGCGAGGCCCCCGGCGACGACCCGCGCGACCGCCGCCCTGACCGTGTCGACGGGGAGCCGCGTGCCGATGACCCCGGTGGAGAGGTGCAGGACCTGCGTCGCAGGCACGCCCAGCGCGGCACCGACCGCCTCGCCGATCGCCGCCTGGTCCGCGTCGCCCGCGGGGCCGGTGGCCGCGTTGGCGCTGCCGGACGTCGCGATGACCGCCTTCGCATACCCGCATGCAAGGTCCGTGCCGCCCGTCGCCGCGAGGTTCGCGCGCGAGAGCCGGACCGGGGCCGCTGCGAAACGGTTGGGGGTCATGACGCCGGCCGCCGGGACGGCGTCGCCCTCGGCGACGACCAGTGCCAGGTCCGGGTTGCCGGATGCCTTGATGCCGGCCGTGGCGCCTGCCGCGACGAAGCCCGCCGGGATCCGCGCCGCACGCTCCACCACGGGTCGGTCTGCGGACAGGGGCGCCAGGAGCGGGTCGAGCGCGACGGACATGGGCGGACCTTTCGTGAGGACGGCGCGCCGGCGAGCTACGGCGCGAGGGGAAGCTGGAGGAGGGCCGTGGTCTCCGGCAGGCCGTGGAGGACGTTGAACGCCTGGATCCCCTGGCCCGCGGCACCCTTGACCATGTTGTCGAGCACGCCGATCGCGAGCACGCGACCGGTCCGCTCGTCGACGCGACACCAGACCCGGAACTCGTTGCTGCCCAGGACGTGCTTCGTCGCCGGGGCGTGCTCGACGACCGAGACGAAGGCCTCGTCGCCGTACGCGTCCTGGTAGATCGCATCGAGCTCCACCTGGGTCACAGGACGGGTCGGGCGGACGTGGCAGGCGGCGAGGATGCCGCGCGTCATCGGGACGAGGTGGGGCAGGAAGTCGATGCCCCGCGCGCCCGGGTTCGCGTCCGCGGACGGGGACTGGCCCAGCAGCTCCTGCTCGATCTCGCCCGTGTGGCGGTGCGTGAACATGCCGTACGCCTTGACACTCTCGTTGACCTCGCCGAAGTGGAGGTCCGCCTTCGGGTCGCGGCCGGCGCCGGACACGCCGCTCTTGGCGTCGATGACGACGTCCGCGATGAGGCCGGCCCGCGCGAGCGGCGCGAGCGAGAGGATCGACGTGGTCGCGTAGCAGCCGGGCGAGCCGATGATCGCGCCCGGCTTCGTGCCCAGCTCGGCCAGTGCCGCGCGGTGCAGCTCCGGCAGGCCGTAGACGGCACCCGGGAGCAGGTCGGGGCGCGGGTGGTCCGCGTGGTACCAGGTGAGGTAGTCCGCGGCGTCACGGAACCGGAAGTCAGGGCCCATGTCGATCACCGTCTGCCCCTTGGCGAGGTACTCCTCGGCGCGGGCGGCGGCCACCCCGTGAGGGAGGGCCAGGAACACGGCCTCGGCGTCGTCCGGCACGTGGTCGTGGACCTTGAGGTCGCTCGTCGCGAGGTGCGGGTGGATGTGCGCGATGGGGTCGCCCTTGCGCTCCCGGCCCACGAGCCCGGTGATTGTCACGTACCGGTGGAGGGCCATGAGGCGGATGAGCTCCGCGCCAACGTAGCCCGTCGCGCCGACGATCGCGACCCGGACCGGGTCCCCCGCGAGCGCGCGGGCACCGCGCTCGGCTGCGGTCAGGGTGTTGCCGAGGGATGACGCACGGTCCGCCGCGATCGACGCGTCGTTCGAGCCCGCGCTCACGGGCGCGCCGGGCCGCTCGCAGGCGACAGGCTCGAGGGTGTGGAGATCGGGCGGAACGTCGTCACAGAATGACTATACATGCCGAGTGCATAGTCATGCAAGACGTGTGAGGCGGCAGACGTGTGAGGCGAAGATCGCCGACACTTGCGGCGGACCGGCGCTCACCACAGACTGGTCACGATGACGACGCCGGCTTCGAACACCAGCGACGTCTATCCGACGATGACCACCGGGCCGGGGACCTGTGGCCACGGGCAGGTCGCGCGCGGCGAACATCGACACGTGCATGGGTGGCAGCGAGTGCCCCGTCTGCTTCGCCTGCTTCGTGGGCGCCCTGCGCTCATTCGACTGCCGCGGCTACGCGACCTTCGCCGCGCTCGTCGAGTCGGACGACCGATGGGATGCACCCTGCATCCACCTCAGTCTCTGGCTTGCCGATCCATTCGCGTGCGAGTGCCCGGCCTGCGGACAGCACGCAAGGTTGCCGCTGAGGCAGCTCGAGATCGGCGGCGATCGCCTCGTGTGCCAACCCTGCATCGACACCGGCCACGCGACGGCGACCGGCGTGCCGCCGCACATCGGCTCGTCGTATCACCAGCGGCCCAAGCGACGGAGCTGGCTGGCCCGCCTCCTCGGCTGACCCAGTCCGAGGTGCGGCGGAGTTGCCAACCGTTCGTGAGCTGCGTGTCGTTCCCCCACGGCTGACACACCGCTGGGTCAGGAGCGCATCTGGCAAGCGTGGGCCGTACCCCGAACCACCGGTTTGCCACGCAGCTTCCGCACGAAGCCCCGCTCCTTGACCCCCACGCGTTTCAGGGTGCCAGGCAGATGAGCGCGCCGGGCGCAGGAAGGGGCCGGGCGCCGTATAGGGTCCGGGCCGCCAGGGTTCGGTGCTATGCCCCGCCGTACGCGTCGGCGAGGTTCGCCGCCTCGGCCTCGAACTGCTCGTGGTAGAGCCGCGCATACAGCCCGCCGCGCTCGATGAGCTCGCGGTGCGTGCCGCGCTCCACGATCCGGCCGCGATCGAAGACCAGGATCCGGTCCGCGCGCAGGATCGTGGACAGGCGGTGGGCGATGGCGATCGTCGTGCGGCCCTCGGTGAGGCGCGCGAGCGCGGCCTGGATGAGTCGCTCCGAGACGGTGTCGAGCGAGGAGGTCGCCTCGTCGAGGATCAGGATGCGCGGGTCCTTGAGCAGCACCCGGGCGATCGCGATCCGCTGCTTCTCGCCGCCGCTGAGCTTGTACCCGCGCTCGCCGACGATCGTGTCGAGGCCGTCGGGCAGCTCCGCGATCCGGTCATGGATCGCCGCCGCCCGTGTCGCCGCCTCCAGCTGGGCGTCCGTGGCGTCCGGCCGGGCGAACAGCAGGTTCTCGCGGATGGTCGAGTGGAACAGGTACGTCTCCTGGGTCACGAACCCCACGAGGCGCCCGAGCGATTCCAGGCGGATCCCGCGCACGTCGATGCCGTCGATCGTGACCCGCCCGGACTCGACGTCGTAGAGGCGGGGGATGAGGTACGTCGTGGTGGTCTTGCCGGCCCCGGACGGCCCCACCAGGGCCACGAGCTCGCCCGGGTTCGCGACGAACGAGACGTCATCGAGCCCGAACGGCGACAGCGGCATGGCTGGGACGGCCGCGGCGATCTCGTCGGCGATGGGTTCGGCCTCGCCGGCGGGCCCCGCACCCGTGACAGTCTCGTCGGCCGCGTCAAGCGCGTCATCGGTCGCGTCGGCCGCATCGGCCGTGGGTGCATCCGCCCGCACCGGGTCCGCCGGGTAGTGGAACGAGACGCCCTCGAGCGCCACCCCGCCGCGGATGTCGGCGGGATCCAGGGTCACCGCATCGGGCGCGTCCCGGATCTCCGGCTCCAGGTCCAGGTACTCGAAGATCCTGTCGAACAGCGCGAGCGAGCCCTGGATCTCCACCTGAACGTTGAGCAGCTGGCCCATCGGGAAGAAGAGGCGGCTCTGGAGCGTCGTGAACATGACGATGTCGCCGGCGGTCGGCGCGTTGGGGTCGCCAGCCGCGGCGAGCGCCCCCGCGAGCCAGTACACGAACGCGGGCAGGATCGCGAACACGGTCCCGATGATCGCGAAGAACCAGCGCCCGATCATCGCCTGCCGGATCTGCAGCTTCGCAAGGCCCAAATTGAGCGCCGAGTAACGCGCCACGGACCGCTCCTGTGCCCCGAAGGTCTTGCCCAGCAGGATCCCGCTGACCGACAGTGACTCGGAGACCAGCGCGCTCATGTCGGCCATCCGGCCCTGGCGCATCGCGGTGATCCGCTTGCGCTCGGAGCCGACGCGGCGCGTCAGCCAGACGAAGAACGGCAGCAGGGCCAGCGAGAAGATGGCCAGGCGCCAGTCGAGC
>JANNHX010000013.1:0-4995 GCA_031404615.1 Chloroflexota bacterium | reverse complement strand
GGGCTGGAACCTCACGGCGATGTACGAGGCCATGGAGCGCGGCGACCTCACGGCCGTCTACTGCATCGGCGAGAACCCGGTCCAGTCCGAGGCGGACATGCACCGGACAACGCGGCTCCTGGAGGGCCTCGATCTCCTCGTGGTCCAGGACATCTTCCTGACCAAAACGGCCGAGCTCGCCGACGTCGTCCTGCCGGCCGCGGCCGCCTGGGCCGAGACCGAGGGCACCGTCACCAACTCCGAGCGGCGCGTCCAGCGCGTGCGCAAGGCGCTCGATCCGCCCGGCGAGGCGAAGGACGACCTCTGGATCATCTTCGAGATCGCCCGCCGCATGGGCCACGACTGGGGCGAGGCCTCGGCCGAGGCCGTCTGGAACGAGATGCGCTCGCTCTCCCCGGCGCACGCCGGCATGAGCTACGCGCGCCTCGACGCCGAGGACGGGCTCCAGTGGCCCTGCTACGACGAGACGCACCCCGGTGAGCCGTTCCTCCACTCGCGCCTCTGGGCAGACCCGGTGCCGGGCAACCGCGCGCCCTTCGTCGCCGTGGAGCACGAGGGCCCGGTCGACACGCTCACCGAGGAGTTCCCGGTCCGCCTCACGACCGGCCGCCATCTCGACTCGTACAACACGGGCGTCCAGTCGGGGCCGCTGCGGTCTCCGCGGCGGCGCGGGGAGTCGCTGGACCTGTGTCCCGAGGACATCGAGGCGTGGGGGCTGGAGGAGGGCGAGGTCGTGAGCGTCACGTCCCGCCGCGGCTCCGTCCAGGCGCCGGTCCGCTCGGACCCGTCCCTGCGACCCGGCCTCGCGTTCATGACCTTCCACTACCAGGACGAGGTCCCGGTGAACCAGCTGACGATCGACGCAACGGACTGGAAGTCCGGCACGGCCGAGTTCAAGGCGACGGCGATCCGGATCGAGAAGCTCGGGGCCCCGGTACCGCGGGCTGATCATGGAGGCTCCGGGGGGCCACCCCGGCCGTGACTCGCGTCGGAGTCAAGGCGGGGGGCGCCTTGCAGAGCTGACCGTCGATTCCGTCGATTCCGGCCATGAGCTCCTCGACAGGCACCGCGCCACGACTCCACGGTGAGTCACGAGGCTCCGGTCGTCAGCCGGGGCGCCGGCGGCGGACCGCGACGGCGCCGACACCGAGGAAGAGAAGCGACGCGCCGGCGAGCGCCGCGACCTCCCGGGCCTGCACGAACGGGAGCCGCTCGGCCGGGACGACATACGAGACGAAGGTGTAGCCGGCGGGCGGCCACTCGGCGCCGTCGTCGGTCGGTGGCAGCTGGGCGTAGATCTCGTCCCAGGTCATGATCCGGCCGTCGGGGTCCTTGATGCGCTGGTCGATGAACAGGTCGCCGGGCGAGCCGGTCTCGGTGGGGCTGATCACGGCCTCCGTCGCGAGCCAGCGCGAGTGGACGTATGACCCGCCAGCGAGCCCGATCCAGCCGACGACGGCCGCGAGGAGCAGTGCCGGCAGCATCCGCCCCAGCAGGGCCCCGAGACAGACGCCGATCGCGAGGACGAACACCGCCCGGGCCGCCAGGACCGCGCCCCGGGACCCGAACCCGGAGAAGGAGCGCGCGGCATCCGTCCCGGGCTCGATGGCCGCGGTGAGCCGGTCGAGCGCCAGGCCCGCCAGCAGCGCCAGGAAGAAGACGAAGGCGACCGCCGGCACGACGCGCACGACGAACCACCGGACGCGCGACGGCGCCAGCGACCACGCGAGCCGGCTCGTACCCCGCTCCAGCTCCCGGGCGACCAGTGGCGCCCCGACGAGTGCCGCGAGCAGGAACGGCGCGAAGGCGAGCAGCCCCTGGACCATCGGCACCAGCGACTGCTGGTAGCCGTAGAACTGTCGGCCGATGGCCTCGCACGCGGTTGGCTGGGCACCAGCGTCGCCCATGCAGAGGCGCCCATACCCCGTCGCATCGAGCAGCCCGGCCACGCCGATCGCCGCCGCCCCGAGGAACGCCACCAGCACCCCGAACCCCAGGATCTCGAAGCGGTGCAGGCGCCAGGCCAGCCGCAGGTCGAACGCGGTGTGCCTCCGCATCGCCGTCATCGCGGTCATGCCGCCGCCTCCCCGTCCATCCGCGGGTCTCCGTCCCGCGTCCGCCGCCCCGAGGCCAGGTGCCCCAGGACCACTTCCTCCAGCGTCGCCGGCCGGCCCGGACCTGACGCGTCGCGCACCAGCGCGAGCAGCGTTCCCCCCTGGCCCGGGAACCGGCCGACCAGACGCCCGGCATCGATCGGGCCATCGCCATCCTCCACGCGGTGGATCGTGCGAGCCTCCTCCATCGACACGTCCAGCAGCGTCCGCCCGCCCCCCAGGACGAGCAGCCGGTCGCAGGCCTGTTCGATGTCGGTGATGACGTGGGAGCTGAGCAGCGCCGTGGTGCCGGCCTCGCGGACCGCGTCCACCATGACGTGCAGGAACTCGCGGCGGGCGAGCGGGTCAAGCGAGGCGAGCGGCTCGTCGAGGAGCAGCACCGGCGCCCGCGTCCCAAGCGCGATCGCAAGGCCCACCTGCGCCTGCTGGCCGCCGGACAGCTCGTCCGCCCGGGCGTCGAGCGGGATGTCCAGCTGGTCGAGGCGCAGCTCCGCGGCCCGGGTGTCGAAGCCGTCACGCCAGCGCGCGGCCATCGCGAGGTGGTCGCTCACCGTGAGCTCGCGGTAGAGCGAGGCGGCCTGGGGCACGTACCCGATCCGCCGGACGGCGCCGCCGCGGTCCTTCCACGGGTCGACGCCCGCCACGGTGAGCCGGCCCTCCGTCGGCCGCTCGAACCCGACGTACCCCTTGATGAGCGTTGACTTGCCGGCGCCGTTGGGGCCGACGAGTGCGGTGATAGAGCCGGCGGGGATCGCCAGGTCCACGTCCCGCAGCGCCCATGGCCGTCCCCGTCGATACCGCTTGCCGATGCCGTGCGCCTCGAGCGCGATGTCAGATGTCACGCGTTGCCTCCCTGTGTCGATGGGAGCAGCATGCGGGCGGCGAAGGGGTCCTCGGCAGCCGTCGGTTTGCGGAGGGGCGTTCCGGGATTCTCCTGACCCTGCCGGGCCGGGCCCGGTGCTAGCGTGGCCGCATGGCAGATCCGCAGGTCCTGGTCCGGCGCGCAGCGATCACCATCGCCATCGTCGCGGTGATCGTGGGCGTGGCCACGCCGATCTTCACGACCGCGGACTCCGGGGTCCAGGTGATGGTCGAGGATCCGGGCGCACCCGGCGGAGCGCGCGTCGTGATCGCCGACGTGGAGCCGTACAGCCCGGCCGATCAGTACGGCGCGCGGCCCGGCATGGTGGTCACGTCGCTCAACGGCACCGACCTCATCGAGATGCCGCAGCCGATCTACCAGCAGCCGGGTCCTTACGTCACGCCCGATCCGCTGACGGGCGAGATCCCGATGCCGCCGCCTGTCTACCAGCCGCCCGCGCCGGTGGTCCGCATCGGCGACGCGGACCAGCTCCTCGCGATCGCCGCCCCCGCGGTCCGGGCCTTGAGCGCCGTGTCGCCGGATGCCGTCACCGCGTGGAGCCCGGACCGGGAGGGCGAATGGGTCACGCTCTACGACGACGGCCGCGACAGCGTGGCGGAGTCGGCGGGGGTCGTGGTGTTCGGCATCGGGGTCCTGTTCCTGATCGCCTGGTGGCTCACGACGGGCCGTGCTGGCACCGGGTTGCGAGAGCTCGGCCTGCCGCTCGCGCTCGCCACGGCCTCGCCGTTCCTGCTGGACCCGTTGACCAACCTCTGGTACCCGTCGGCCGACATCGTCCATGGCGTCCTCGGCACGGCTGCGCTCCTGCCGCTGGCGGCGGCGCTGATCCTGCGGATCGAGGATTCCAGTGACCGCTCCTTCGCCCTTGCGGCCGTGGCGACGTGCGCTACGGGTGCCATGGTCGCCGGCTCGTTCCCCACGTACCTCACGTACGGATCATCGATCGCCGAGCGCTTCGGCGGCCTCCTGGCTGCGGGGATCACCGTGATCCCGGGCCTGCTTGCCGCCGGTCCCGCGCTTCCTGGCCGCCGGGTGGCCGTCGCCGCGGGTGGGGAAGCCGTGACCGGCGGCCGCCTCCTGGCCTCGACCGAGATGGCGGTCGTCGGGCTGACGCCCGCGATCGCCCTGTTCGCGGCGCCGGCGGGCGCCCTCCTGCTCATCGTCTGGGCCGTGGCCATCGCCGCCGCAGGGCGCTTCACCGTCCGGCCGCTCGCCCGGCTCGCGAGCCGCGCCCAGCTCCAGCGCGACCTCGTCGTCGCCGCCACCGAGGCAGAGCGCGCCCGGGTCGCCGCGGATATCCACGACGACGCCCTGCAGGAGTTGACCCTCCTCGTCCGCCGCCTCGACGCTGCCGGCGACACCGAGGGCGCCGACATCGCCCGCACCGTCAGCGACAAGCTGCGCGCCATCTGCGGCGACCTGCGGCTGCCCATCCTCGACGACCTCGGCGTCGGGCCCGCGCTTGACTGGCTGGTCCTGCGCATCGAGCGCCTGGCGGGCGGGGAAGTCCGCCTCGAGCGCGCCGATGGCACCCGGCCCCCTCCCGACGTGGAGCTCGCGTTCTTCCGCATCGCCCAGGAGGCGCTGGCCAACGCCGTGAAGCACGGCCGCCCGCCGATCGTCGTGCGGTACCGGTCCGCGGACGGGGCCGCCTCGCTCTCGATCGACGATGCCGGGGCGGGGATCACGCCCGATGCCGGCGAGCGCGCCGAGCGCGAGGGGCACTTCGGGCTGCTCAACATGCAGCAGCGGGCCGAGGCGATCGGCGCGATCCTCGACGTGCGGCGGTGGCCCCAGGGCGGCACGCACGTCCAGCTCGAGTGGCGCGCCCGGTGAGGGTCCCGTGACGGAGCCGCGGGAGGCTCCCGGCGCGCGCCCGATCCGCGTCGCGATCGTCGACGACCACCCGGTCGTGCTCCACGGGACCGCGGCGCTCCTCGGCGCGCAGCCGGGGATCTCGATCGCCGGCACCGCCGGCTCGCTGGACGAGGCGCGGGC
>JANNHX010000012.1:0-3863 GCA_031404615.1 Chloroflexota bacterium | reverse complement strand
CGGCGGTGGAAGGTCGAGATGGCGTCGTTCGACGCGGTCAAGGTGGTGATGGACGAGAAGCAGGCCAACCCCCTCGGGTTCATCACGTTCTTCGAGTTGGCGCGGGTGGGGCTGGAGGCGAAGGTCGCGGGCGGCGCGGTGATGATCACCTCCGTCGTCGTCAGCGCGATCCTGTTCGTCGTCTGGCGGGTCCATCGCTCGCCCTACGGACGGCGCCTGATCGCCGTGGGCGCGAACGCACCGCTGGCCCGCAGCCTGGGGAAGTCGACGTTCCGGACCAAGCTCTGGCTGTTCGTCATCGCCTCCGCGGTGATGGGCCTCCTCGGGGCCATGACCGGGGTCATGGTGCGCGTCCTCGATGTCGGCAACCTCGGGATCGGCATCACCCTCGCCGCGATGGCGGGGCTGATCCTGGGTGGGACGGCGCGCGTCTGGGGAGCGGTCGTGGGCGTGGTCCTCACCGTGGGCCTGTTCGACATCGTCATCCAGTCCTACGTGCCATTCCCCCGGGAGTGGTACACGCAGGCGATCCCCGTGCTGCGGGAGGCCGTGTTCGGCCTGACGCTGATCCTCGTCCTGCTGTTCCGGCCGTTTGGCCTGCTGGGCGACATGCGGCGCGACAAGCTGATGGGGAAGATCCATGGTCGCTGACGCCGTGGACGCCGTGAGTGCGGCGGCCCCCACTCGTCCCCAGATCCGGATCCAGGGCGCGGTCAAGAGCTTCGCCGGCCGGGTTGTCGTCAACGTCGGGGACGCGATCCTGGGCGACCGCCCGATCGAAGGCCTCATCGGCCCCAACGGCGCCGGCAAGACCACGCTCATGCGCATGATCATGCACTCGACCCCACTCGACAGCGGCCGGATCTCTCTCCTGCCCCCGGGGGGCGGCGAGGTGGTGCTCTCGAGCCAGCCCGCCTACCGGATGGCGCACCACGGGGTGGTGAAGTCCAACCAGGTGATCATGGACTTCGACCGGCTCACCATCTGGGACTCGCTGCTGCTCGCCGCGGCCGAGGACAGGGACGAGCAGCCCCACCGGGTCTTCAGCGAGCGGGGAGTCTTCAAGCGCCACGAGGACGAGATCCGGCACTACCTGGACTTCTTCGGGTTCACGGACCCGACCGCGTTCGCGCTGTCGGCCGGCGAGAAGAAGCTCCTCGACATCGTCCGCTGCCTGCTCCTGAAGCCGACGTTCCTGCTCCTCGACGAGCCGACGGCCGGCCTTCCCGAGGACCTGACCGAGAAGGTCATGACCGTGGTCAGGGAGCTGGCCGCCGCCGGCACCTCGGTGGTGATCGTGGAGCACGACCTCAACGTCATCTGGAACCTGTGCGACGAGGTCCTGTTCATGGCCGAGGGCAGCGTCATCCTGCGGGGCGACCCGCAGTCGATCCGCAGCCACCGGACCGTCGTCGAGAAGTACCTGGGAGAGGGCCATGTCTGAGACGGCCCAACCCGCCGTCCTCGAGGTCGAGGGGCTGCGCAGCGGCTACCACGGGGTCACGGTCCTCAAGGGGCTCGACTTCACCGTCGGCAACGAGATCTTCACCGTGCTCGGCGCCAACGGGGCCGGGAAGACCACGCTGCTTGCGACCCTGGCGGGTCTCATCCCCCTCATGGCCGGGACGATCCGGTTCGGGGGCGAGGACGTCTCGGCGATGCCGCCATACCAGACCGCCGCCCGGGGGATCGGCTACGTACCCCAGGAGAGCGGCACGTTCTCCGACCTCACGGTCCTCGAGAACCTCCAGATCGGGGGGATGATCGGCCGGCGGTCGCGCGACGAGCGCATGGCGGAGGTCTTCGAGCTGTTCCCCAACCTGCGGAAGCTGCAGGCACAGGCCGCGGGGACGCTCAGCGGCGGCGAGTCACGCATGGTCGCCTGCGGGCGCGCCCTGATGCAGGACCCCAAGGTGCTGCTTCTCGATGAGCCCACGGCCGGCCTGTCCCCGCTCTACGTCGATCTCTTCTTCGACAAGATCAAGGAGATCCACGAGACCAGGGGCGTCGCCATCGTCCTCGCCGAACAGAACGCCACCAAGGCGCTCGAGGTCGCCGACCGGGTGATGGTGCTGAGCCTCGGCGAGGCGTTCGCCGTCGTGAACGCCACGGAGGTGACGACCCAGCAACTCAAGGAGGGATACCGGATCTGACGACCCACGGTTTGGGCCAAGCCACAGGAGGAGTACACAATGAGGGTCGGTAGCAGCAAGTCGGGCCGCACCATGATCGCGATCACGGTGCTTTCCCTGCTCACCGCCGCATGTGGCGGCAGCACAGCCAGCAGCGCGCCCGCGGCATCGGCCGCAGCGACGACCGCCGCGACGGAGGCTCCCAGCACCGCCGGTGAATCGCCCGCGGCGGCCGGCAAGGTCACCGTCTGCGAGCTCGCCTACTACACGGGATCGTTCGCCCCGTACGGGAAGGCGCTCACCAACGACATCCGCTTCCCCATCGAGGAGGTCATCAACCTCGACCCCCCGCTCGGGCGGGCCTGGGAGCTGGTCTCCGAGGACATCGGGGATGACAAGGAGGCCCAGGCGGCCAAGATCTGCATCGAGCAGCACGAGGCCGAGATCCTGGTGAGCATCGCCCACCAGTACCGGACCTACCGCGAATACATGATGGAGCAGTGGCAGGAGAACGACTCGCCGATCGGGCCGTCGGTCCACGGCGGCGCCATCCCGGGCAACCTCGGAGGCAAGGCCGCAGAGCCGATCTTCCGCGCCCAGGGCCTGGACCAGGCCCTCGGGACGTACGGGAGCCTGTACGCGCAGTCCATCAACGCCAAGAACATCGTCATCTTCGCCACCCAGGTCGAGGGCTTCCAGCTCGCGGCCGACGCGGCCGAGAAGGCTGCCGGAATCCTGGGCCTCACCGTGATGGCCCGCCTCGACGTGCAGCCCACCCAGCCCTCCTACCGGGCCGAGGCCCAGAAGATCGCCGACCTGAAGCCCGATGCCGTCATCGTCCAGGCGGGATCGACAGAGTCCGCCGCGCTGATCAAGGGGGCGGCCGAAGCCGGCCTGTCCCTCAACTGGATCGGCGAGACCGGATGGGCCGAGGCCGAGTTCATGGCCACGCTGGGCACGGCACCGATCGCCTCGCAGAAGGGCATCGGGTTCCCGTCCTTCGCGCCCAACAAGTCCACACCGGCATGGGCCTTCTTCCAGCCGCTGTGGGACGCCCAGACCGACAAGGCCTACGACGCGACGGGCCAGTACGCCTTCTCCACCTATGACCTCATGGTCCAGACGGCGCTGGCCGTCGAGGCCGCAGGCTCGTACAAGGCGAGCGCCTGGGCCCCGGCCATGGTCGCAGTCGGCGACGGCGGCGAGGTGTGCTACACGTACGCCGACTGCCTGAAGCTGATCCGGGCCGGCACGGACGTCGACTACGAGGGCGTCACCGGCCCCGGGCTGTACACGGATGGTGGCGTAAACGCGGTCACCCCGGCGTACATTCCGTTCAAGGCCGACGGGACGACCGACGAGCCGGTGCTCCTCGATGCCGCGAAGGGCCTCGAGCTCGTCGACGCGATCAAGACCGAGGCGAAGTGCGACCCCGCGTCTCCGCCCAACGAGTGCGAGTGGTAGCAGTCGTCCCGACTCGCGGCCACCCACGCCTTAGCGCTTCATTCGGTGCGCGATCGGGCGAACGAGTAGCAGCTGGAGTATATGATCGTCGCGGATCCGCCCCATCCATGCCGACCTCGCGCCCGCTTCGCTCTAGTCGCAGCGTTGCCTCCGTCGCCCTGTCACAAACCCATGGATCTCCCTCCCCCGCAAAATCACGTTTTCGTCGACTTCGAGAATGTCCTCAGGTCGGGCTGACAGCAGGGTCTCTTCAAGTTTCGGGTTGTG
>JANNHX010000011.1:0-1537 GCA_031404615.1 Chloroflexota bacterium | reverse complement strand
GTTGTTCACCAGGATGTCTATTTTGCCGAGTGCCGCTGCCGCCGCTGCCGTCCCCTGAGCGACCGATTTTTCGTCGGCAACGTCCACGGCATCGCCGCTCACCGGCCCCGACAGGCCGGACAGCGTCTGCTGCAGCAATTTCTGGTCGCGGTCCCAGATGCGCACGCTCGCGCCGGAGGCGAGCATGCGTTTGACGATGGCGAGCCCGATGCCCTGGGCGCCGCCGGTGACGATGGCGGCGCGTTTGTTCAGATCGATTTTGTTCATTGGCCAGACCTCCAGGAAAGACTGCTTGGCGCGATCCCGCGCTGGTGCGCAGCGGGCGCCTATTCCTTCACCGCGCCGGTCATGCCGGCGACGTAATACTCGACGAAGAAGGAATAGACGACGGCGACCGGCAGAGAACCTAGCAGGGCGCCCGCCATGAGCGCCCCCCAGTGATAGACGTCGCCCTCGACCAGTTCGGTGATCACCCCTACCGGCACGGTCTTGCTCTCGGAGGAGGAGATGAAAGTGAGGGCATAGATGAATTCGTTCCACGACAGCGTAAACGCGAAAATGCCGGCGGAAATCAGCCCGGGGACCGCCAGCGGCAGCACGATCTTGGTCAGGATCTGCAGCCGGCTCGCGCCGTCGATCAGCGCGCACTCCTCCAGCTCGTAGGGGATGGTGCGGAAATAGCCCATCAGCAGCCAGGTGCAAAACGGAATCAGGAAGGTCGGATAGGTCAGCATCAGCGCCCAGCGCGTATCGAACAGGCCCAGCTGGAACACGATGTAGGCGAGCGGAATGAACAGGATCGAAGGCGGTACCAGATAGGCGAGAAAAATGCACAGCCCGACCTGGCGCGAGCCGTTGAAGCGCAGGCGTTCGATGGCGTAGGCGGCGAGCACGCTCGCGACCAGCGAGAAAAAGGTTGCCACCACGGATATCAGGACGGTGTTCCACATCCAGTCCGGGTAGGCGGTCTTGAACAGCAGATGCTTGAAGTGGGGCCAGCGTCGGCTCTATCACCCAGAATGGATTGCCGGTGCGCGACAGCAGTTCGGCATTCGGCTTGAACGCGGTAATTCCCATCCAGTAGAACGGAAACAGCAGCACGAACAGGAAAACGAGCAAGGGGATGTAGACGATCACCACCCGCCGCGGCAGCGACACCAGGTAGTTCATGCCCTGCGTGTCCTGGATTTCGTTTTTCATTTGTCGCTGCCACCTTGTTGCCACGCACGGCGTTGAAGACCGAAGTAGCTGAACAGGATCGCCGCCAGCAGGAACGGAATCATCGCGGTCGCGAGGGCAGCCCCTTCGCCCAACGCGCCGCCGGAGATGGCGCGCTGGAACGACAGCGTGGCCATCAGGTGAGTTGAGTTGAGCGGCCCGCCGCGGGTGAGCACGTAGATCAGCTGGAAGTCGGTGAAGGTGAACAGCACCGAGAAGGTCATCACCACCGCGATGATGGGCGTCAGCAGCGGCAGCGTGACGTACCAGAACTGCTGCGACGGTTTGGCGCCGTCGATAGAGGCCGCTTCGTACAGCG
>JANNHX010000010.1:0-3160 GCA_031404615.1 Chloroflexota bacterium | reverse complement strand
CGTGGCGAAGGCCCACCTCGGAGAGACGTTCCATCTCGTCAGCAACGAGAGCGTTCAGATGCACGGGGGCATCGGAATGACGGACGAACACGAGATCGGCTCCCGCGAGGGCAACGACCTTATCGCCGAGATGACCGAGTCGGGCGTGATCAAGAGCACGGCCTTCGTGTTCGGCCAGATGAACGAGCCGCCCGGCGCCCGCCAGCGCGTCGGCCTCACCGCCCTGACGATGGCGGAGTACTTCCGCGACGTGGAGGGCCGCGACGTCCTCCTGTTCATCGACAACATCTTCCGGTTCACCCAGGCGGGCTCCGAGGTGTCGGCCCTCCTCGGCCGCATGCCGTCCGCGGTTGGCTACCAGCCCAACCTCGCGACGGAGATGGCAGCCCTCCAGGAGCGGATCACCTCGACCAAGAATGGCTCGATCACCTCGCTCCAGGCCGTGTACGTCCCCGCGGACGACTACACGGACCCGGCGCCGGCGACGACGTTCGCCCACCTCGACTCCACGATCCGCCTCGAGCGGTCCATCGCGGAGCTGGGCATCTACCCCGCGGTCGACCCACTGACCTCGACGTCCCGGGTCCTGGACCCGCTCGACGTGGGCACGGAGCACTACGACGTGGCGCAGGAGACCAAGCGCGTCCTCCAGCGCTACCGGGACCTGCAGGACATCATCGCGATCCTGGGCATCGACGAGCTCTCGGAAGAGGACAAGTCGACCGTCGCCCGGGCCCGCCGCCTGCAGCGCTTCATGAGCCAGCCGTTCACCGTCGCCGAGGTCTTCACGGGCCGCACCGGCAAGTATGTGTCCATCAAGGACACCGTGGCCTCGTTCAAGGAGATCCTGGAAGGAAAGGTCGACACGCTTCCCGAGCAGGCGTTCTTCCTCGCGGGCACCCTCGATGACGTCCGCGAGAACGCGGCCAAGCTGGGGGCTTGACCTTGAGTCTCGCGCCCGCTCTCGGCGCTCCGCCGTCGGCCGACAGAGCGACGGCGAGAGCGGCCGTCGAACTGGAAGTGAACTGACATGCCGCTCCAACTTGAGATCGTCACTCCGGAACGCCTGGCATACCAGGACGAGGTCGATATGGTCCTCGTGCCCGGGATCGAGGGTGAGCTGGGGATCCTGCCCCACCACACGCCGCTCGTATCCCTCCTGGGCATCGGCGAGCTGAAGATCCGCAAGGGCGGCGACGAGGAGAGCTTCGCCATCGTCGGCGGGTTCCTCCAGGTCCGGCCAGACAAGGTCGTCGTCATGGCGGAGACCGCCGAGATCGGTGGCGAGATCGACCTCGAGCGCGCGAAGCACGCGCGGGCCGAGGCGGAGAAGGCGCTCGAGTCCGGCTACGTCGAGGGTGCGGACCTGAGCGTCGCCCGCGCCGAGCTGCAGCGGGCGCTGCTGCGGATCCGTGTCGCCGAGAGCCGCCGGCGGGAGGGCCCGCGCTCGCGGGGCTAGCCCCGCGAGCGATGAACCATGGCTGACGCCAGGCCGTTTCACTGGGAGTACATCCCCGAGGCACCGCCCCCGGAGGCATTCCGCATCGAGGGCGGGCGGCCGCTCCGGGGGACCGTGCATGTCTCGGGGGCGAAGAACGCCGCCCTCAAGCTGCTGGCCGCCGCCGTCCTCACGGGCGAACGCTGCCGGTTCGAGAACGTCCCCGAGATCGAGGACGTCCGCGTCCTGACCGAGGTCCTGCAGGACCTCGGCGTGGTGGTGGACCACCCGGCGCACGGCGTCTACGAGATCGCCGCGGGCGACGTGGACTGGCTGTTCATCCCGCTCGAGGCCGCCGCCAAGATGCGCGCCTCGTTCATCCTCCTGGGCCCGCTCCTGGCGCGCTTCGGGCACGTGATCATCAGCAACCCGGGGGGCGACCGGATCGGCCGGCGGCCGGTCAACCTGCATGTCGACGCGATGCGGGCGCTGGGTGCTGAGATCGAGTACCGCAACGGTTACTACTACGCCAAGGCTCCCGGACGGCTGCGCGGTGGCCTCGTGACGTTCCCCCAGGTGACCGTCATGGGCACCGAGAACGCCATGCTCGCGGCCACGCTCGCGGACGGCCACACGGTCATCCGTCCCGCGGCGCAGGAGCCCGAGGTCGACGACCTCATCGACTTCCTCAACGAGATGGGCGCGGAGGTGCAGCGCACGTCCCCGGACACCATCGAGGTCCACGGCAAGCGCCGCCTGCGCGGGGCGAACCACTCCGTCGTCCCGGACCGCATCGAGACGGGCACGTTCCTCATCGCGGCCGCGATCACCGGCGGCAGGCTCACCCTGGAGAACGCGGCCTGCAACCACGTCGGCGCGCTCGTGGAGCTGATGGGCCGCGTCGGGGTCCCGGTCGCCTGCGGGCGGACCGCGATCGAGATCGACGCGACCGGCCTCCGGCCGGGCGACCTGCGGGCAGTCGACATCGAGACCGCGCCCTACCCGGGCCTCGCGACCGACGTCCAGCCGCCCACGTGCGTGCTCCTCACCCAGGCGAGTGGCACGTCGCGCGTGCACGAGGCCGTCTTCGAGGACCGCATCGAGTGGCTCGCGGAGCTGCGCAAGCTGGGCGCGACGATCGACATCGAGGACGCCCACCACGCGTCCATCCACGGCCCGGTCCGCCTCCACGGCGCCGAGGCGTCCATCAGCGACCTGCGCGCCGGCGCGTCGCTCATCCTCGCCGCCCTCGCGGCTGACGGCCCGTCGCTCATCCACGGCGCGCACCACGTCCACCGCGGGTATGAGAACATCGACCGCAAGTTCCAGCAGCTCGGCGCGAGCATCGTCCGGACGGCCGACACCGCCTGACCGGCGTCTCCCTTCGACCTTTCCCGGTGGCCCGGATCGGCCCGGCCGCCTGCACGGAGTAGCATTCCCCACGTCATGAAGATTGGTATCGACCTCGGCACCGCGAACGTCATCGTCTATGTCAAGGGCAAGGGCATCGTCATCACCGAGCCCTCGGTCGTCGCGGTCGGCGAGGACAACCGCATCGTCGCCGTGGGCGAGGAAGCCCGCGCGATGATCGGCCGCACCCCCGGCAACATCCAGGCGATCCGGCCGATGAAGGACGGCGTCATCGCCGACTACGTCATCACGGAGGCGATGCTCCGCTTCTTCATCGCCAAGGCCACCAAGGGCCGGATCGGGTTCAACCGG
>JANNHX010000009.1:0-1866 GCA_031404615.1 Chloroflexota bacterium | reverse complement strand
CCCGCGGGCTGGCGCCGGATCCTCGCCCCGCTCGCGGGCCCCCGGTTCGCCTTCGCCGGGCCGCTCGGCACCGGCCTCGCCACGCTGGGCATCGCGGGCTTCCTCATCGCGGGTGCCGTCGGCATGCCCCTCGCGGGCTCTGCCCCGGCGCCGCAGGCGAACCCCGAGTCCACCGACAACGTGGCAGCCCTCCAGGCCCCATCCGACGCACCCGCCGCCGCAAGCGAGGGACCCGCCGCGAGCCTGACCATCGAGATGGCCCCCGGCAACGGGGAGCCCGCCGGCGCGGGCTACGGCCAGGCTGGTGACGGCGGCGAGGACGGCGTCGTCGTCGTTGGTGCTAGTGCCATTGCCGCGTCCCCCGACGTTGACACGAGCATGACGGGCACCGGCGCCGGGGGCCCCTTGGGTCCGACATCGGTCGATCCCAAGGCGAGCGAGCTCCGGGACCGCCTGACCCTCGCCACGCCGGGCGAAGACACGACGTTCATTGGCGCGATGGATGCCACGTTGCCGGCCGCTCCGGCCACGACGCCGCTGTTCGCGCTCGCCGCGGTCATGCTGGTCGCCGGCGCCCTGCTTGGCGGCCTGCGGCTCATCGCCCGCCGGGCCGCCTGACCGCGCGTCTCAGTCACGGAGGGGGAGCGTCACCCGGAACGTGGCGCCCCGGCCTGGGACCCCATCGCTCTCGGCCGCGACCGTTCCGCCATGCGCCTCGGTGAGGTCGCGCACGATCGCCAGCCCGAGACCACTGCCCCCGGTGTCCGCGCCGCGCTTGAAGCGGTCGAAGACGTGCGGGAGGTCGTGGGCGGCGATGCCCTCGCCGGTGTCGCGTACGGTGATGCGCGCCTCGCTCACGTCTGCCCGGACGTCGATCTCCACGCGACCGCCTGACGGCGTGTGGCGCAGCGCGTTCGCCACGAGGTTGGTGACGACCTCCCGGACCCGCACCGGGTCCACGCTCGCCACGAGGCGGCCGTCACCGGTGAGTACGAGCTCCACGCCCTTCGCCGCCGCGATCGCCCCCTGCGACTGAGCCGCCTCCCGTGCGATCGCCGGCAGGTCCGCGGGCTCGCGATGGAGCGTGAGGGCGCCCGCGTCCGCGAGCGAGAGCGTGCGCAGGTCGTCGAGCAGGCGGCCCATGACCACAGTCTCGGCGAGCAGCGGCGCGACGTGGTCCTCGTCATAGGGGTGGACGCCGTCGAGCATCGCCTCGAGGCCGCCCTGGACCACGGTGATCGGCGTGCGCAGCTCGTGGGTGACGTCGGCGAGCATCGCTCGGCGGTCGTCGCGGGACCGGTCGAGGCGCTCGGCCATGGTGTTGAACGACGCGGCGAGGCCACGCACCGGGCGCGGGCCGCGGGGCCGGACGCGGACGCCGGGCTCGCCGTCGGCGAGGCGCTCGGTGGCACGCGCGATCTCCGTGAGGGGGCGGACCGCCGCGACGAAGACGCGGATCCCGGCGAGGATCGCGAGCACGACCACGACGATGACGGCGACCGCGGTGACGGTCGAGGGGGCGGCCGACGGCGCGAGCACGCCCAGCAGCGCCGCGGCGACCCAGGTCGCCAGCGTGGTGATGAGGCCCACGAACAGGACGAGGCCCAGGAGCATGCAGCCCACGGCGCCGAGGCCCCCGGCAGGCCCGCGGCGGCGGCGCCCCTGCAAGGACCGGCCCTGCCAGCGCGAAGGGTCGCCCCAGGGCCCCCGGCCGCCGTCCGTCACGCGTCGGGCTCGGCGAGCGCGTAGCCCACGCCGTGGACCGTGCGCACGTACCTCGGTGCGGTGTCGTCCGGCTCGAGCTTGCGGCGCAGGTTCCGGATGTGGCCGTCGATGGCGCGCTCGTAGGTCTCGAGGCTGAACCCG
>JANNHX010000008.1:0-20628 GCA_031404615.1 Chloroflexota bacterium | reverse complement strand
CAGGACCTGCTGCTGCGTGGCGCCGCGACCGACGCGTGGCGGATGACGCTGCTCGCGGTGTTGGCCGCCGGGCTCTTTGCGGTCGGCTGGCTCGTGCTCCGTCGCCAGATGGCCCGGCCAGCCTGATCGGCGGGCAGAGGGAGCGAGCCGCTGATGGGAGGCGCACCACCCCCAGCTTGTCGCGTGGCGGCAACCTCCGGCATCTGGCGCAACGGTTGGCTGCAACGGGGCATGGAGGATCGTGATGGCGCCGGGTTGCGCGTCAAGCAAGGTCGGACGACCATTCGCACGGTGGGTGTGGCTGCCCTTCGGGACGTTGCAGCTCCAGACAACGTGGTCCAAGGAGCCGGTGTGACGATGCTACTGTCCGCGTTCGTTGGTCAGGGTGATCGGACCACGTCCGACGGGCGAGCGACGGCGATCGCATGACGAGGCCCACCGCGCCCCCCCCGCACCGCGACCTGCCGCGCCTTGCCTTCTTCAGCCTCGGTGCGGCGTTCTTCGGGCTCGCCGTGGCGGACCGGCTCATCGCCCTGTTCGCCGGGTTCAGCTCGCTGGTGATCACCATCTTCCTCGCCTGGCTGTTGGCGTTCCTGGTCGTGCCCGTGGTCGATGCCCTGGAGCGCCGGCTCGGCCTCCGTCGTGGCCTGGCGGTCGCGATCGCCTACGGGCTCGTCTTCGGGTGCGTCGCGCTGTTCGTCGTGGCGGTGGCCCAGGTCGGCGTCCGGGAGGCCACCGACCTCGCCGGACACACCGAGGACATCATGGCCCGGTTCGCGGTCTCCGCCGGAGAGCTCCAGCGGGCGGTGGGCGTCGACCGTTCGACCGTGGACCTCGTGGCCTTCATCGAGGACGTGCAGCGTCGGACGTTGCCGGCCGCCGCCCAGCGCATCGCCGAGCAGACGCCGGAGATCGGGGCCGGCGTCCTTGCCGCGTTCGGTGGCCTCGTCATCATCGTCGGGGTGTCCCTCGAGGCGGTGACCGACTCCGGGGCCATCGCGCGGACCGTCCGCCGGATTGTGCCCAACCGGCACGCCGATACGCTCCTGCTCTTCGAGCGGACCGTGGAACGTGCGTTCCGCGGGTTCCTGCGGACGCAGTTCATCCTGGTCCTGGCCCAGGTGGGGATCACCCTCGCCCTCGTGGTCGTGTTCGGTCTGCCCTACCCCTTCCTGCTGACGGTCAGCAGCGGGATGCTCATGTTCATCCCGTTCTTCGGACCCCCGCTCGCACTGGCGCCCCTCGTATTCGCCGCGCTGGCCTTCCGGCCCGACGCCGCCCTCCTTGTCATCGCGATCCTCGTCGTGACCCAGATGGCCCTGGTGAACGCGATCCAACCCCGGCTGCTTCGGCGCGAAGTGGGCCTCCATCCCATCCTCGTCATCGTCGCGCTGCTCGCTGGGTCCCAGGTTGCGGGGCTCTGGGGGGCCATCCTCAGCATCCCGCTGTGCGCCATCGCCACCTTGCTGGCGCGCTACGTGATCGACGCCCGCGCCGTCAACGAGGTCGAGGGGATCGAGCTCGAGGCGGCCGTGGCGGCGATCCAGGCCGAGCGCCCGGAGGTCGCAGTCGAGGAGGCGGTCGCGATCGCTGCCGACCAGGCCGAGGAGCTCCTCGAATCGGAACAGGCGGCCCAGGAGCCGGTCGGTGTTCCGCGCGCACTCCCACTCGTCGGAGGACGGCTGGTTCCCGACGGCAGCGTGACTGTTCCGGGCCGCGAATGACACGGCATCAGCACGCGCAGCGACCGGGATGCCACGCGGCTGTTGCGTCCCGGGATCGAGCATTGGAACGGTCCCAAGGCGGCCCCAGCCTCAGCTGAGGCCAACCCCAGCCTGCACCGTGATAGGAGCCCGCATGACCCGCATCCAGAAGTCGATTGAGGTCGGGGTGCCGATCAGCACCGCATACGGCCAGTGGACGCAGTTCGAGGAGTTCCCCGCCTTCATGGAAGGGGTCGACAGCGTCGTGCAGCATGACGACCAGTTCCTCGACTGGACGGCGACCGTCGGGGGCCAGAGCAGGAGCTGGACGGCCAAGATCGTGGACCAGACGCCAAACGTGCGGATCGCATGGAGAGCGGTCGAGGGGACGGAGAATGCCGGTGCGGTGCTCTTCACCGAGCTCGGACCCGACCGGACCCGCATCGACCTCACGATCGAGGCGGAGCCGGATGGCGCCGTCGAGACAGCCGGCGCGGCGCTCGGGTTCCTCGATCGCCGGATCGCCGGCGACCTTGACCGGTTCAAGGCGTTCATCGAGCGTCGCGGTGAGCCGACTGGGGCCTGGAAGGGCCAGATCCACGGCTCGGACGTGACGCCATCCTGAACGGCGGTGCGGCGTGCCCGCTCCGACGCATGCAACCCAGGAGGACATCCATGGCCACCAAGCTCGCACCAGTCCGCTCGTTCGCGACGAGCGTCGACATCCCGGTTGAACGTCGCGCCAAGGTCATCAAGGTGCTCAACCAGCAACTGGCCGACTCAGCCGACCTGCTGAGCCAGGTCAAGCAGGCGCACTGGAACGTCAAGGGCCCCGACTTCTGGCAGCTTCACAAGCTGTTTGATGAGGTCGCGGAGCGAGCCGAGGAGTGGGTCGACGAGCTCGCCGAACGTGTCACCGCGCTCGGGGGATACGCGACTGGCACCGTGCGGATGGCCGCGGCGTCCAGCACGCTGCCGGAGTTCCCAACCGAGATCACCGACAGCATGGCGTACGTGCGGGCGGTCTCTGAGCGCGTCGCCGCGTTCACCAACGCAGCCCGCGAAGCAAGCGACGCGACCGACAAGCTCGGCGACGCCAACACGTCCGACCTCTTCACCGAGATCAGCCGGTGTGCCGACAAGTACCTCTACTTCCTCGAGGCGCACCTCCAGGACTAGATCCAGCGGCGGGCGCGGGCGACAGCCAGCACCCCTGTGGCCAGGCCCGTGATCGCGACGATGACCAGCCAGAAGCTGAACGGGCTGTCCTTCGAGAGCGGCACCTCCACGTTCATCCCCAGGAGACCCGCGATGAGCGAGCCGGGAAGGAGGAGGACGGTCGCGAGGGCGAGGACCTTCATGACATCGTTGGTGCCTTGGGCGGTCCGGGTCATGAACACGTCGAACGACCCGATGAGCAGGTCGCGGCTGTCCTCGACCGACCGGAGCGCGTTCTCGAAGCGGTCCGCCAGCGCCAGGAAGTCCGCGGGGTCGTCGCTCGGGATCGAGGCCCCGAAGTCGGCCGCGCCGAGCGCAGCGAACACCTCGCGCTGGTCGGTCAGCGCCCGGCGCAGCCGGGCGATTCTGCGCCGGAGGGCCACGAGGTCGCCGAGGAGGTCGTTGCCGCCCCGAGTCTTGAGCGCACGCCCATCGAGGTCGTCGACCGCGTCCGCGATCGCGTCGATGGCCCGGAAGTAGCCGGTTACGACGGCGCTCAGGACGGTATGAACAAACGCGGGCCCGTCGATCGAGCCGACAGTCGCATCGGCCTCGATGCGCTCGTCCAGGCCCTCGAGTGTCCGCATCGGCTCCCGGTGGCTCGAGATCACGATCCCCTTCATGGCAATCAGGTCCAGCCAGCGAGGGCTCTCGGTCGGGCCCTGATCCGCCTCGGTGTCGACCCGGATGTGGAAGTACGTCCCGTGCAGGGCGATGGAGGGTCCTTCCGTCGCTTCGACGAGCACCCTTCGCGTCCTGGGCTTGAGGCGCATCCTTCGGGCGACATCGTCCGCCGTCGCGGCGTCGAGGGGACCGCACACGTCGATCCACAGGAGCTGCCGGTCGTTGAGCTTGCGGGCGAGTGCTGGGGCCAGGTCGAGCACGCTGTCCGTCCGGTCAGCATCGAAGAGGCGGACCGTCACGCTCGGCTGATCCGATGCGCGATCCGCAGGCCGGTCTGTCTCCCGCGCCGGGATCGCCGCTGTCGTCGCGGTCACCAATGCACCACCTCGAGCACTTCATGCCGGGAACGCCCAGCCGGGCGAAGGTACGCCGTGTCGGGGTCCCTGCGCGACCGCCGGACGGGCCGGCGCGTTGCAGGGACGTGGCTGGTTGGCCGTTGGGGCGCCTGGCCGAGCACCGTTTGTCAAGTCCGGTCGGGCGGAGAGGCGGTCAATCTCCGCGGCTAGCTCGTCAATGGCCTCGGTGGCCGTGAGCCGGCGCCATGCGTACGTCGGGGCGGCAACGGCCCGGTCGACCCGGGTGAGAGCCCACTGCAATGAATCGCGGGTCGGGTGACGCGTTGGCGCCTGGTGCCCGTCGGTAGGGTGAGACAGCGAACCCGAACCACGGGCCAACAGCATGTCCAGGGGCAGGACCACCGGTCCTGCGCCTACCAGTTGGGAGGGTCCCCGGAGATGACCTACGAACACCAGCGATTGACGGTCGAGCGCGACGTCGCCGAGCCGGCGCGCGCCGGCGAGCGCGGTGTCCATACCGACCAGGTCGTCGAGCAGCTGGACACGGCCGTGTACCGGCCGTCCGGCTCCACGCTCGCCGCCCGGGTGGTGGTCGTGGTGTTCGGCGTCATCCAGGCCCTGCTCGTCGTCCGGATCGTCCTGCTGGCGCTCGATGCCCGTCGCGGCAACGACCTGGTGACGGCGATCCTCAACGCGAGCCAGCTCTTCGTGGCGCCCTTCGAAGGCATGTTCCGCACCGACGCCCTGTCGGCCGGCGGATCCGTCCTCGACATCGCCGCCATCACCGCGCTCGTCGCCCTGACGATCGTGGAGCTCGTGATCCTGGCCATCGTCCGCATCCCGCGACGGAGCGAGGACGTCTGAGCGCGTACGGGCACCCTGCCGCCGCGCAGTCGTTGTGAACTTGGGAAGGAGATCTCTGTGGGAATCATCGCTTGGCTCATTCTCGGCGCCATCGCCGGCTACCTGGCCGGCTTCCTCGTCCGCGGTGACGAGGGCCTTGGCGTCATCGGCCACATCGTCCTGGGCATCGTCGGCGCCCTCGTCGGGGGGTTCCTGGCGAGCCTCGTGCTCGGTGGGAATCCGATCGACGGCGCCTTCGACATCAGCTCGATCATCGCCGCCACCTTCGGCGCGGTCATCGTCGTCCTCGTGGTGGGGGCGGTCACAGGGTCCAGGGCTGGGCGCGGAGTGGTCTGAGGTAGCTCCTCACCCGACCAACGACGCCGGCTCGCCTCCCGGGCGGGCCGGCGTCGCCACGCGCCTGCAGCCGAAGCCGAAAGCGGTGGCAGTAGGACCTACCGGTCTCGGTCGGGCGATGGACCTCCATCCGCAACTTCTTCGCCAGCTGGGCGACGCCGCAGCCCGGGACGAGGCGCACTGATCCATGGCGATGCGGCCGGCGTCCGCGGTCCCTTGATCGCCATGTGGCTCAGGATCGGCCCTCCAACGCAGGGCTCGGGACCCGAAGCCCGGGTTTCGTCACGCGATCCCCGCGTGGACAGGCCGGATTTGATGCAGGCGGCGATCACGGCGGGCCCGGGCGACCCGGCCGTCCGGTCCAGGCCCGGGACCGTGCCATCCGGCGAGCGAACAGCGGCACGTCAGGCGTGCGGCAGCGCCGAGGCCGCCGCATCGTCCAGGATCCAGGTCGCGGTCGCGAGACGGGCCGCGCGCACGGGGAGCTCCCGGACATCATCGCCGGTCCACGCGCGGCCGAGGTTCGCGGCCTTGCCCGCGCCGGCCGTGACCACCAGCACGGACCGCGCCGAGGCGAGAACCCGCGGATGGAGCGTGACGCGCTCGACGTGGGGCTCGATGTGGGTCGGGGCGGGGACGGCGGCACAGGACAGCGCCTCGTCCCAGACCGCGGAGCCCGGGAACACCGAGAGCACGTGCCCGTCCGGGCCCACGCCCAGCACGATGAGGTCGAACACCGGCGTCCCGCCGGCATCGGCCGGGACGTTGATCGCCAGCTCCTCCGCGTAGCGCGCCGCGGCCCACGCCGGGCGTTCGCCCCGGGCGATGGCCTCCGCCGTGGGGATCGGGTGCAGGTTCGCGGGCGGGATCGGCATGGCGGCGATGGGCAGGACGTTGCTCAGTGGGTCGTCGGACGCAACGAACCGGTCGTCGCCCCACCACGTCTGGACGCGTGACCAGTCGACCTGATCCCGCAGCGGCGAGGCGCCCAGGGCGTGGTAGATGCCCGGTGCGGCGGACCCGCCGGTCGTGGCCCAGTGCGCGACCCCGCGGGCCGCGATCGCCCCGGCCAGGACCCGCGCGATCTCCTCGGCCGCAGCGCCGGACACGGCGTCCGGGGCGACCACGACGAGCCTGGGCAGGGACGAGGGCAGGGACGCGTCGCTCACGGCATCACCTCGCTTCACCGATCAGCGCGGCGGCCATGCGGATCGACCCCACGGCCATCGGATCACGCCCGCCCACCTCGAGGGCCTCGCCCAGGAGGTCCACCTCGGTGCGCCGCGGCGCCTTGAAGGTGCGGTCCATCGCCTGGACGCCATCGAGCCAGGTGTGGACGCGAACGTTCTCCGCCTCGGCCGTGACGTCGGCACGGAGCTCGGCGCCGCGTCGCTCGGCGAGGATCTCGACCCGGAGCGTCGTCCCGGCGGGCATCGCCGAGGCCAGCGGGCGGATCACGACGCCCACCTCGGTCGAGGCCGTGCCGCGCGCCAGCCTCGCCGCCAGCCCCCGGTGGAGCGGCGCCTTCTCGCCCGGCCGCAGCCGTGGCGCCGCCTTTCCGCGCGGCTCGACCGACGTGAGTGGTGAGACCACACGCAGGCCCAGCCTCGAGGCCAGCCACGCGACGTGGTACAGCGGCTTGACGACGTTGGTCGTCCCGGGGGCGCCGGTCTCGTCGCTCGCGGCGTACGTGACGGAGACGCGCCGGATGCCGGACAGGAACGGCGTGAACTCGCGGATGTCGAAGATGGTGGCGATCGCCTCGCGCCAGCGCGACTGCCGCACGAGGGCGAAGTCGCGGATCGACAGCCGCTCGTAGCGGTCGTACAGGCCCGCGAGCTGGCGCAGGCGCGCGAGGCCGTCGCCGCCCCATGCGGAGCCGTCGACCACGAGGCGGTCCGTGCTCTCGAGCAGGTCCTGCGCGGCGTGGCCCTCGAGCGGCGGCTCGCCCGGCCACCAGACCGTGACCGGCAGGTCGTGGATCAGCAGCGGCGCGACGAGCGCGGAGAGGTGCCGGCCGGTCTCGCCGCCGGCGGTGAGGAAGATCTGCTCGGAGCAGGTCTCGGGCGCATCCGCGCGGGGCAGGACGCAATGCGCCTGGATCCGGGCGTCGAGCCAGGGTGGCCCGTCGGGGTCGGCGGACAGGACAATGAGCGTCCGCGACGGGTGCCGGCCGGTGAGCCGCGAGATCGTCTCGGCCGTCCGCTCGCCGGTCTCCGCCTGGCGCGTGATGACCACGAGGTTCATCACGGACGTGCGGGCCGCGATGTGCCGCCCGCCGCGGTCGCCGTCCCCGGGCAGGACCAGGTTCGGCTGCGCCCAGATCCGGCCCAGCTCCTTCTCGATGTCGTCGATCGTCTGCGCGCGCGACAGCCAGCGCATGGTTGGCTCGCCGGGCTTCGGAGGCTCCGCGAGCTCGATGCGCCCGCCGCCCGCCGGCCGCGTCCCCACCGCGATGATCTCGCCCGGCACCCGGTTGCCCTCGTCGGGGCCGCCGGCCGCCTTCAGATCCTCCGCCACCGTCGCCCCTCCCGGGCGAGCAGGTCGTCGGCGGCCTCCGGGCCCCAGGTGCCCGCCTCGTAGTTCGGGAAGTCCGGGATGGGTCGCTCCGCCCAGGCCTCGATGATCGGGTCCACGATGGACCACGCCTCCTCGACCTCGTCCGCGCGGGTGAACAACGAGGCGTCGCCGAGGAGTGCGTCGAGGATGAGCGTCTCGTAGGCGTCGGGCGAGTCCACCGTGAAGGCCGAGCCGTAGGTGAAGTCCATCGTCACGTTGCGGACGTCCACGCCGAGGCCCGGCACCTTCGCGCCGAAGCGCAGCATGATCCCCTCGTCGGGCTGGATCCGCATCGCGAGCAGGTTTGGCTCCGGGTCGCTCGCGCTGTCCTTGAACAGCCGGTGCGGGACCTCCTTGAACTGGATCGCGATCTCCGTGGCCCGCTTGGGGAGCCGCTTGCCCATCCGGAGGTAGAACGGGACGCCCGACCAGCGCCAGTCGTCGATCGTCAGCCGCGCCGCGACGTAGGTCTCGGTCTCGGACGCCGGGTCCACGTTGGGCTCCTCGCGGTAGCCCTTGACCGGCTTCGCGCTCACCCAGCCCGGGCCGTACTGGCCGCGGACGACGTCGCGGGCCACCTGCTCGCGGGTGAACTCCGGGATCGCGCGGATGACCTTGACCTTCTCGTCGCGCAGCGCGTCCGCCTCGAAGGTCGCCGGCGGCTCCATCGCCACGAGGCTCAGCAGCTGCAGCAGGTGGTTCTGGAGGAAGTCGCGGCTGGCGCCAGTCTCCTCGTAGAACGCGCCGCGGCTCTCGATGCCGATCGACTCCGCCACGGTGATCTGCACGTGGTCGATGTGGCGACGGTTCCAGATGGGCTCGAAGATGCCGTTGCCGAACCGGAAGACCAGCAGGTTCCGGACGGTCTCCTTGCCCAGGTAGTGGTCGATGCGGTAGACCTGCCGCTCCCGGAAGACCTTGCCGACCTCCCGGTTGAGCACGACCGCCGAGTCCAGGTCGTGGCCGAACGGCTTCTCGATGACGACGCGCCGCCAGCCGGCCTCCCGCCGCTCGTGGTCCAGGCCCGCCCGACCCAGCTGCTGGACGATCTCCGCGAAGGCCGAGGGCTGGGTGGCCAGGTAGTAGATCCGGTTGCCGCGGGTCCCGCGTTCCTCGTCGAGCAGGTCGAGCCGCTCGGAGAGCCGCTGGTAGGTGCCGGGGTCCCCGAAGTCGCCCTGGTGGTAGACGATCCGGCCGGCGAGGTCATCCCAGGTCTCGCGGTCAACGGGCTGGACGCGCGAGAACCTGTCCAGGGCTGCCTCGATCTCTGCGCGGAACGCCTCGTCGGTATATGGGCGGCGGCCGACGGCCACGATCGTGAACTCGTGGGGCAGCAGGTGCGTCCGCCACAGCTGGAACAGCGCCGGGATGACCTTGCGATGGGCGAGGTCGCCGGTGGCGCCGAACAGGACGAACGCCGCGGGGTCCGGCACGCGCTCGAGGCGGAGGCCCTCGCGGAGCGGGTTTGCGAGGGGCTTGCCGCCGGCGGCCTTGCGGCGGGTCTCGGTCGCGATCCGGAGGTGCCGCATCGTGCGCGCGGCGGGGCTCGCAGGGCTCGCGGGCGCCCCGGTGGGCGCCGTCGCCTTCGCCGGTGTCTTGCCCTTGGTTCCTGCCATTCAGCGTCCCCTATGCATCGGCGCGCGTCGCCCTGGCCAGCTTCCGGTTCCAGACCTTCGCGAGATACGGCACGGCGGCCGGTGTCTTGCACCCGGTGTCACCGTGATCCACCACCACCGTGCCGATGCGCCCTGATGCGGCCTCGGCGGCCGCGCGCAGGCCCTCGTTCCGAGACCCGATGGCGATGAGGTTCATGGCCATGGCGTGCCTGGTCCGGTTGCCGCCGATCGCGATCTCCGCCTCGATCCGCTCGAGCAGTGCGAGGAAGGTCGCGTCATCGAGCGACGCGTCTCTGAGCGCCAGCTGCGCGTAGAGGTCCCAGCCCGCCTGCGCGGTCCAGTCCCGGGACGAGGCAGTCCAGCGGTCGGCGCGCTCGCGAACGCCGGGGACCTTCGCCGCGATCCCAGCCACAAAGACGTCGACCAGCGAGTAGGCGTCGATGTCCGCGATCCAGCCATCGAGCGCCGCCTCCGTCATGACGGCCGGATCCGCCACCTTGCACGCGAGCAGCCGGCAGTCGAAGTTGCCCGTCGCCCACAGCCCGCCGGCGAGGCCCTGGTCTCGACCCGCCTCCCTCGCCAGCGCATCAAGCACGGCGAAGGACGCCCCGAAGAGCGGGTCCCTGGCCCCGTGGCGCCGGTACGTCCTGCGGGCCTGCTCGGTGCCGGCCGCCTCGAGGCGCGCGAGCGCCGTCGCCAGCTCCATCGGCTACTCGGTCTTGACCGCGTGGCCGCCGAACTCGTTGCGCAGCGCCGCGAGGACCTTGCCGCCGTACGAGTCGTCCTGGCGCGAGCGGAAGCGGGTGAGCAGCGAGAGCGTGATGACGGGTGCCGGAACGTCCTTGTCGATCGCCTCCTGCACCGTCCAGCGGCCCTCGCCGGAGTCCGCGACCCAGCCCTTGAGGCTGTCCAGGTCCTGACCGTTCGTCCTGAACGCGCGGACCATCAGCTCCAGCAGCCAGGAGCGGACCACGGAGCCGTGCATCCACATCTCGGAGATCGCGCCCAGGTCCAGCGGGTAGTCGCTGGCGTGCATGATCTCGAAGCCCTCGGCGTACGCCTCCATCAGGCCGTACTCGATGCCGTTGTGGACCATCTTCACGTAGTGCCCGGCCCCGGGCCCGCCGACGTGGAGGTAGCCGCCCTCGGGGGCGAGGCTGTGGAAGATGGGCTCCAGCGGCTTCACGAACCGATCCTCGCCGCCGACCATCAGCGCGTAGCCCACCTGGAGGCCCCAGACGCCGCCGCTGGTGCCGGCGTCCACGTAGCCGATGCCCTTCTCGGCGAGCGTCTTCTGGCGGCGGACGTCGTCGTGGAAGTTCGTGTTGCCGCCGTCGATGATGGTGTCGCCGGGCTCGAGGTGCTCCAGCAGCTCCTCGATCTGGGCCTCGGTGGCGTCGCCGGCCGGGACCATGATCCAGACCGCGCGCGGCTTCGCCAGCCTGGCGACGAGCTCGGCGATCGAGAAGGCCGCCTCGGCGCCCTCGGTCGCGATCTCCTTCGTCTTCTCGGGTGTCCGGTTGTAGGCGACGATCTCATGGTTGTCGCGAAGCAGGCGGCGAACCATGTTCGCGCCCATCCGGCCGAGGCCGATGAAGCCGATGCGCATAGGGCAGATCTCCGTTGGGCGGCCGGACGCGGCTGCGGGGTCGTCCGTAGAGCATAGGCCCGTGGGGCGCGGGGCGCGGCTCCCCGGTTCCGGGAGGATGGCCGCACGGCCCAGTTCGGGGGCTCCCCCTGCCCGTTGACCGCCCGGCGGTTCGGGGGCTGCCCTGCCCCTTGACCGCCCGGCGGCCCATCCACCGCCGCCGGCCCTCGTTTCGACCGCGCCGCGGGTCATCGACCGTCCCCGCGGCCGACTTCCCGCCCCGGTGGCTCGCCGCGCGGTCAGATCAACGGCGGTTCGCGGTGGTTGGGCCGCGTGGCGGACCGGACCCGCGCCTCGCGCCCTAGCCGTCCTCGCGGGTGAGCGTCAGGTCCCGGTGGAGGCGCCACGTCCCATCCGCGCCGCGGTGCCAGGTCTCGGCGAAGCGGCCATGGGAGCGGACCGTTGTCCCGGCACCGGACCCGGAGCGGGGCACGAACCCCATCCGCCACGTCCCGGCGGCGTAGGCGACCGCGTGATCGAGCGGGTCGGTCCTCGCCCACTCGACGTCGATCTCGAAGGTGACGCCGGCGAACCGCTCGCGGGCGTAGTGCGCCATCTCGCGCAGGCCCTCGTGGCCGGCGACGCCCGGCGCGAACCCGTCGACGATCGCGCCGTCGGGCTCGAACAGGTCGCACAGGGCGGCGGCATCGGCGGCGGCAAGCGCGGCGGCGTACCGGGCGTTGCCGGCACGGAGCGCGTCGCCCACCGGGTCATCGGCGGGCTCGAGCTCCTCCGGCTCCACCCACTCGAGCCCGTCGGGCGCCGAACCTTCGGGCGCGGAACCGGCCGCCGGGCCCGTCATCCCTCGGCGCCCGGACCCATGGACGCCGCCTCGATCGCGAGCACCTTGTCCCGGCGTCGCCGATGCCGCGGCTCGCCGCTGAACCGCGCGCTGAGAAACGCCATCGAGCACTCGGCGGCGGGCTCGATCCCGATGATCCGCGCCCCGAGCGTCAGCACGTTCATGTCGTCGTGCTCCACGCCCTGGTGCGCGCTGTAGGTGTCGTGGCAGAGCCCGGCCCGGATGCCGCGCATCTTGTTGGCCGCGATGGACGCGCCGACGCCGGACCCGCAGACAAGGATCCCGCGGTCCGCGTGCCCGTCCTGGAGCGCGAGGCCCATGCGGTGCGCGAAGTCCGGGTAGTCGTCCTGCGGGTCGGAGCCGTCGCCCCCGAGGTCGATGAGCTCGTGCTCGCCGGCCGTCAGCGCGGCGAGCTTCGCGAGCAGCTCGTCCTTGAAGGCGGCCCCGGCGTGGTCGGCGGCGAAGGCGATCCGCATCGTCGTGGCCTCAGTGGTCTTCGTGCTGCGTGTGGAGCGTGCCCTGGCGCCCGCGGAGGCCCTCGCGCACGACCTTCCAGCCGACCGCGGTGACGCGCGCCTCGGTCAGGCCGAACTCCTTGAAGATGGTGTCGGCCGGGGCGCTCGCGCCGAAGTGGTCGATCCCGATGATCGCGCCCTCGTCGCCCGCGTACCGCTCCCAGCCCAGCGAGACGCCGGCCTCAACGGTGACGCGCTTCTTCACGGCGGACGGCAGGACGGACTCACGGTATGTCTCGTCCTGGGCCTCGAAGCGCTCCCAGCAGGGGAGGCTCACGACGCGCGTCGGCACGCCGTCCGCCTCGAGGTTCTCGGCGGCCTGGAAGCACAGGTGCAGCTCCGACCCGGTGCCGATCATGATCAGCTCCGGCACCCCGCCCGAGGCCTCTCGCAGGATGTAGCCGCCCCGGAGCACACCCTCGCGCGCGAGCTCCCTGGTGCCCGGCAGGGTCTGCAGCTTCTGGCGGGTCAGCGCCAGGGCGATGGGGCCGGACGTGGCGCCGGTGATCGCCGGCCGCTCCGCCGCGAGCGCCCAGGCCGCGGCGGTCTCGTTCGCGTCCCCGGGACGGACGAACCACAGGTTGGGGATCGCGCGCAGGGCGGCATAGTGCTCGACGGGCTGGTGGGTCGGGCCGTCCTCGCCCAGGCCTACGGAGTCGTGGGTCCAGACGTAGATGACGTGCAGGTTCGTGAGCGCTGCGAGGCGGACCGCGCCGCGCATGTAGTCGCTGAACGTCAGGAAGGTGGCGCCGTACGGGATGAACCCGCCGTGGTAGGCGATGCCGTTGACGATGGCGCCCATGGCGTGCTCGCGGACGCCGAACCGGAGGTTGCGCCCGGCGTGCACCGCCGAGAAGTGGTCGTGGCCGAGGGTCTTGACATCGGTCAGGTTGGACTCGGAGAGGTCCGCGGAGCCGCCGAACAGCTCCGGCATGCTCGTGGCGAGCGTCTGGATGAGCTCCTGGCTCGCGTTGCGCGTCGCGACCCCGGAGCCGGTCTCGTAGGCGTTGAGGTTGGCGTCCCAGCCGTCGGCCAGGGTGCCGGCGACCCGGCGGCGCAGCTCGGCGGCCTCGGCCGGGAAGGCGGCGGCGTAGGTGTCGAGAGCCGCGTCCCACGCGGCGACCGCGGCCTTGCCCTCGTCGACCGCGCGGAGGAACAGCTCGCCGGCCTCCTCGGGGACGAAGAACGTCTTGTCCGGGTCCCAGCCGTAGGCCTCCTTGGTGAGGCGGACCTCGTCGGGGCCGAGCGGCGCGCCGTGTGCCTTCTGGGAGTCCTGCTTGTTCGGGCTGCCGAAGCCGATGTGGGTGTGGACGGCGATGAGGCTCGGCCGGTCGTCCGCCCTGGCGGCCTCGATGGCGGCCTCGATGGCGGCGATGTCGTTGCCGTCGTCCACGCGCTGGGTGTGCCAGCCGTAGGCGTCGAAGCGGGCGGCGACGTCCTCGGTGAAGGCCCAGGCGGTGGGACCGTCGAGCTGGATCCGGTTGTCGTCGTACAGCGCGATCAGCTTGCCGAGCTTCAGCGTGCCCGCGAGCGACGCGGCCTCGGCCGTGATGCCCTCCTGGAGGTCGCCGTCAGAGCAGATGACGTATGTCCGGTGGTCGATGATCTCGTGGCCGGGCTTGTTGAACTCCCCGGCCAGGCGGCGCTCCGCGATGGCCATGCCGACGCCGTTGACGAAGCCCTGGCCGAGCGGGCCGGTGGTCGCCTCGACGCCCGGCGTGAGGCCGAACTCCGGGTGCCCCGGGGTGATCGAGCCCCACTGGCGGAACGACTTGAGGTCGTCGAGCGAGACCGCGTAACCCGTCAGGTGGAGCATCGAGTACAGGAGCATCGACGCGTGGCCGGCCGACAGGACGAAGCGGTCGCGGTTCGGCCAGGCCGGGTCCGTCGGCGCGTGGCGGAGGTGCTTCGTCCAGAGCGTGTACGTCATGGCCGCCATGCCCATGGGCGCGCCCGGGTGCCCAGAGTTGGCCTGCTGCACGCCGTCGATGGACAGGGTGCGGATGGTGTCGACGGCAAGCCGCTCGAGCTGGTCCGTGGCGAGGGTCATCGCTGTCTCCGGATGCGCGGGACGCAAGGGTTCTGACTGCGGGCGGGGTCGAGGCGCGGGCAGGGCGGCGCGTTGGGCCGCGAGCGGCAATCGTACCGTGCCGGGGGTGTCGGGCCCTCCGTTTCGGGCCGGGGCACCGTTGCGGGGAAGGCGCGGCGTATGCTCGCGGCCATGCCAAGCTTGCCCAACCCCGGCCGGATCCCCGCCCCGCGCCGCCGGGCTGCCACGCCCACCGGGCCCGCCGTCGTCGTGCTCGGCGACCTGGTCGTCGACGTGGTGATGGTCCCGGACCGGGACATGATCCGCGGCACGGACGTGACCGGCCGCGTGATGCTGCGCCAGGGTGGCTCCGCGGCATCGACCGCGCGCTGGCTGGGGCGGATCGGGGCCCGGAGCTCGCTGATCTGCGCGATCGGGTGGGACGCGCCGGGCCGGGCGCTCGCAGCGGCCGCGACCGGCGACAGGGTCACGGTGCGCGCGGTGCGCGTGGCCGGGGCGCGGACCGGGCGGATCGGCGTGCTCGTGGAGCCGGGCGGTGAGCGCTCGTTCGTCACCGAGCGCTGCGCTGCGCTGCGGCTGCGGCCGGAGGATATCCGCCCCGGGTGGCTCGACGGCGCCGACGCGCTGCACCTCCCCGCCTACTCGCTGCTCGACCAGCCCCTCGGCCTCGCCGGGATGGCGGCCGCGAAGCTCGCCCACGACAGGGGCATGCTCGTCACGGTGGACCTCTCGTCGTCTGGGCCTCTGCTCGCCAGGGGCCGCCAGACCGCACTGTCGCTCATCCTGTCGGCCGCGCCGGACCTGCTGTTCGCGACGAAGGACGAGTTGCGGGCGCTCGTGGGGGCCAAGCACGAGGAGCGTCTGCTGGACCTGGCGCCCATCGTCGTCGTGAAGCGCGGCCGCAAAGGCGCCACGATCCTCGCCCGCGACGGCCGGACCCGCCTCCGCTTCGAGGTCGCGACGTCGCCCCTCAAGGCCGGGGACACGACCGGCGCGGGTGACGCGTTCGACGCGGGGTTCCTCGCCGGCTGGCTGGAGGCCCGGCGCAAGGGCCTGCCGCTGGCCACGGCGCTCCAGCGCGGCGCGGTCCTGGGCAACCGTACGGCGCACCGCCACCTGTCGACGCCGCCGCGCGAGCTCGTCCTGGGCTGAGACCGGCAGCACGCGTTGCCGGGTCTGGGTTCGCGTACACCGCTCGGCAGCTCGGTTGATCGCCGGGGCAGAGACGCGCATGATCTCTAGGCCACGTTGGCTTGGCCGAGCACGGGGGTTCCGTGTCGAACGAGTTGGACGACTGGATCCGTGAGGCCGTCGCGCCGCTGCTGCGGCAGCGAGGATTCCTCGGCGGACCGCGGCGATTCCGGCGTCGGACGCCTGGCTTCGTCGCTGGCCTCCAGCTCCAGGGCAGCGACGGCAACGTGTTCGGGCGGTTCCGCTTCACGATCAACTACAGGGTCCGGCACGAGGGGATCGGGCGCATGACGGGGGCCGACAAGCCGGACGACTGGCAGGTCAACCGGCGGGTCAGCGGGAAGCGCCAGGCGGATCTCTGGTGAGACGTCGGCGTCGGCTCCGACCGCCCCGCCGTCGCAACGGCAGTGTTGACGGCCCTCACGGACCAAATCCTCCCGTTCCTCGACGCCACGGCCACGGTCGAGGGGTTCCGGGCGTGCGTCGTGGCCATCCCCAAGCCGTGGGGCAACGAGCTGCTCCACCAGCTCGACAACATCGGGTCGTATCACCCTGCTGCCGATGCGCGCACGCCCGCCCAGCGCCAAGGCAGGACCCCCGTATCGCCCGATTCCCGCCGCCAACCCCCAGCGAGGGTCCGGTTCTGATGCGCCACCTGAGTTGCGGGACCCGGGGCCGTCCATCGCTCCGGGTCCAGGTCGTCCCTCGGCGACCGCGATGCCCATGGCGGCACCACCGGTCACATGTGCGCGTCGAACCAGGCGAGCATGCGGGTCATGCGGTCGATCCGGCGGTCGATCCGCCCCGTCGCCTGGATCCCGTGGAACTCCTCGGGGTAGACGACGTACTCCACGGTCCGCCGCAGCCACCGGAGCGAGGCGAAGAACTGCTCGTTGTCCGCGGGTGGGCAGCGCCTGTCCGCCTCGGACTGGAGCATGAGCAGCGGGGTGTGCACGTCGGCCACGTTCCGCAGCGGCGACTGGCGCCACAGGTGCTCGACCCCATCGGCCGTGGTGGGGTCGCCCATCCGCGCCGCGCGGCAGTACTCCTGCCCGGTGTCGCTGTGGGCCCACGCCGAGACCTGGTTCGTGACCCCGTTCTCGGATACGGCCGCGCGGAATCGGTCCGTGGTGCCGACGAGCCAGTTGACCATGAACCCTCCGTACGAGAGCCCCAGGGCGCCGAGCCGGTCCGGGTCCGCGAGGCCCAGCGCGACCACGTGGTCGAGCGCGGCGTGGACGTCCTCCGCGTCCGGGCCGCCCCACTCGCCCAGCTGCGGGCGGATCCACTCCCCGCCGTACGAGCAGGAGCCGCGGATGTTCGGCAGCACGACGCGATAGCCGCGGGCGCACAGCAGCACGACCTCGAGGCTCGGGGCGGGGGACCAGGCGCCCAATGGCCCGCCGTGGACGTCGACGACCGTCGGCAGCGGCCCATCGCCGGCACCCGTGGGCGACGCGATCCAAGTCTCCACCGGCCCGCCGGGACCGGGGACCTCGACGTGGCGCATGACCGGCCAGCCGAGCTCGTCCACCCATGCGGACCCGATGGCCGTCACCGCCCGAAGCCCGCCGGCGCCGTCGGGGAGGCAGACCTCCGGCGGCCGGGCGTCCAGCGACGCCAGCACGGCGACCTGCCCGCCCGCGGACGACACGGCATTGGCCCGGGTGTCGCCGCTCGCGAGCCGGACGGGGTCGCCGGCCGCGCGTCCCGTCGCGGGATCGACGGGGAAGCGCCACGGGTGCGAGCGCCCGCGGTCCGTGACGAGGCAGACCAGGCCGTCGCCCGCCGGGTCCCAGCGGGGCGCGAGGCGCGCCTCGGCCTGCCAGCCGGTGAGGTCGCCGTCGGACCAGTCGCCGATCGGGCGATCCAGGTCGGGGGCGAGCGCCAAGGCGGGCGCGGAACCGTCGGCCGGCCCGACCACGACCGTCGGGGCCAGGTCGTCGGGATACTCCGGGTCGTCGACGCCCACGGCGGCCAGCCACCGGCCGTCGGGCGAGTACGCGGGGGCCCGCACGGGACCCGCGAGCGCGAGCACCTCCCGCGGCTCGGCGACGGACCCCGCGGCGACGGCGCCGACGGTCGCCCCCTCGGCAACGGCGCCGACGGCGTCGATGGCAACCTCCCAGATCGACGTCCGCGGGTGCAGGTCCGCGTCCTCGCGCGGGTCCGTGACGAACGCGATCGTGGCTCCGTCGGGCCGCCAGCAGAGCTCGGAGACGCCGGACGCGAGACCCGTGAGCCGCCGCGGGACCGCGCCATCGGCCGCCTCGACCACGTGGGCCTGCGACCGCTTGTCCAGGTACCCCTCGTAGTCGTACCGGTAGTCGAGCCTCGTGATGCGCCGAGCGAGCGGCTCCTTGTCCCTGGCGACCGTCCCCACCGCCAGCCGCTGCGGCTCGACCTGCGCCGTGAACGCCAGCCGCGTCCCGTCCAGCGACCAGGCGACCTCGCCCGCGGACAGCTCCCCCAGCGCCGGCGTGACCGGCTCGCCGCCCCGCAGATCCAGGACCCGGATGCCCGTCGGGGCCTTGTCATCGGCGGGGTTGCCGCGCGTGAACGCCACGCGGCTGCCGTCCGGCGAGAGGAGCGGCCGCATGTCGCGCACCGTGCCGGTCGTCAGGCGACGCGGCTCGCCACCGTCCAGCGGCACCTGCCACAGGTGCGAGACGTAGTGCTCGCCGTCAACGAAACGGCGGCTGACGATCGCGAACGAGGCGTCGGGGGCAAGGTCCAGCTCTTCGAGCACGACCTGCTCGCGGAGGGTCTCGGGGGTGGGTTGCCGGAGCGCCCGGCGGCTGGGGGTGACCATCCGAGGAGCCTAGTCCCCCGGGATCGGCGACGCACGGGCCGTATCACGCGGCGTACCCTCATCGCCATGATCACCCCCGACCGTCTCGTCATCGCACCGGAGGTCGCCGACGCGCTCCGTGACGGCACCCCCGTCGTCGCCCTCGAGTCCACGCTGATCAGCCACGGCCTGCCCTACCCGCAGAACGTGGAGGTCGCCACCGCGTCCGAGGCGGCGGTCCGGAGCTCGGGCGCCGTCCCCGCGACGGTCGCCCTCAACAAGGGCCGGCTCCTCGTCGGGCTCTCGGCGGACGACCTCGAGGCACTCGCGACAGCCCCCAAGGGCTCCGTGCGCAAGGTCTCGCGCCCCAACCTGGGCGTCGCGATCGCGTCGGGCGAGTGGGGTGCGACGACCGTGGCGGCGACGATGATCGCGGCCGAGTCGGCGGGCATCGAGGTCTTCGCGACGGGTGGCATCGGGGGCGTCCACCGCGGGGCGATCGACGGGGCGAACCCGAGCTTCGACATCTCCGCCGATCTCGACGAGCTGGCACGGACCCGGGTCGCCGTCGTGTGCGCCGGCCCGAAGGCGATCCTGGACGTGCCCCGGACCCTCGAGTATCTCGAGACCCGCGGCGTGCCGGTCGTGAGCGTCGGGATCGACGAGGTCCCGGGCTTCTACTCGCGCCTGTCGGGGATCCCGGCCCCGAGCCACGTGGCGGACATCGCGGCCGTCGCCGCCGTCATCCGGGCCCACGAAGCGATGGGCCTCGTCTCGGGACTCGTGATCTGCAACCCGGTCCCGGAGGCGGACGCGCTGCCGCTCGAGATCGCCCGTGAGGCCATCGACCGCGCGATCCGCGAGGCGGAGGAGGCCGGCGTGACGGGGGCGGCGGTGACGCCCTGGCTCCTGGCGAGCGTGGCCGCGATCACCGGCGGTGCCTCGGTCAAGGCGAACATCAGCCTGATCACCAACAACGCGCGGGTCGCGGGCCTCCTGGCGGGGGCGCTCCGCCGCTGAGACACCGCCCGGCGGCCGAGAACGCCGTCCGGCGGCGCCGGGCGCGCTGTCAGCCGCGGCGGCCCAGCCAGGCGCGGACGGCGCGGAGGGTCCGCACAGGACCCTTGCGGACGGCGCGCCTCAGGCTGCGCTTCGCCAGCCGGCCGATCGCGCCGCCCTTCGACGCGGCGGCGGATCGCATCGTCACCGGCCCGGGGAAGGTCGTCGCGGCGACCCGCGCGTCGAACGCCTCCGGCGCGCCCTCGTGGGCGAAGGCGTGGTCGAGACCCGCCGCAGCGAGGTAGCGGGTCATCGTGTCGAACCGCGCCCCGTGGCCGGCGTGGAGCGCGGTGAAGTCGGCGGCCTCGAACAGCTCGACGGGGTCCAGGCTCGTCACATCCCGGAGCTCCCGGTATGGGATGTCGAAGTACCGAGCGAGCTCGAGGGTCCGCGAGTCGTGGGCGAGGACTGTCGCCGGCGTTCCCGCGAGGAGCGCCGCGATGGTCCCGTGGATCCGCGTCCCGAAGCTGAAGTCCACCCCCCGGAGATCCTCGATCCATGGCCAGGGGTCCACGAACAGCTTTGCCCGGTCGTCGCGGAAGAAGGGATGGTCCGGGTGCGTGGGCAGGGTGGCCGCCGGCGTCCCGTTGGGAAGCGGTGTCCCATCGAGCATCAGCTCGAGCGTGGGCATGTCCTGTGCGTAGTAGGTGAGGTTTGGAAATCGCGCGTAGGTCTCCAGCGCGATGGGGCCCATCCTGTTCCGGTAGGGCGAGATGGTGATGCCGACCCGCGACGCCGCGTCCAGGGTGGCCACGCGGCGCTCCACCCGCAGCTCCCGCCCCCACATGAACATGGACGGGCAGCCGATGACCTCGACGTCACGGAAGCCCAAACCGTTGAGGTACCCCAGCGTCGCCTCCCCCCGGACGCCGATCGACGGGGACCGGTCCAGCACCGCCCCCACGAAGTCGCGGACGGCGCCCTCCATGTGCGCGATGTTGTCGAAGGCGTAGTCAGGGGTGCCCTGGGCGCCCACGCCGAGCACGATGACCGGGATGCGCAGTCGCCGGATGACCTCGGTCATCCGCACGAGGGGCGCCTCGAAGTGCGCCCGGAAGGCGTTGGCGAGCGGGACGACGTAGACGTCGTAGCGCTCGTTGATCTCGTCGACTCGCCTCGGGCTGAGCCGGAGGCGGTCCGGCGTGATCTCGACGCCCGGCACGCTCAGCAGCTTCCACGCGGCGTCCATGAAGACGAGGTTGCTGCTGTCGTATCTTTAACAGATGGTAATTCTTGTTCAGCAACTTCTGCAACAACAGTAGTTACTACAACTCCTTTACCAACACCAACAATTAC
>JANNHX010000007.1:0-8373 GCA_031404615.1 Chloroflexota bacterium | reverse complement strand
GGTTTAATAAGTAGTACAGATGGCTCACATCCACGAAAAAATAGATTTCTGTGCCGGCATCATCGAGGTATAGCGTGCGATCCGGCATGCGCGTGTTGTAGCCGTCGTGACTTCGCTGCGGCTTATCTGCCCCTCCACGCGCCCCCTGGCACGGCCTGGAGCCAGATCGGGGGTGCTGGTGCAGCTCACCGCAGAATCGGCGGGATCTGGGCCGAGCTCCGCACGTGCGGTGGCGATCTGGCACCCAGCCGTGCCAGAGGTGGCCCAGCGGCTCGAGCCGGAACCCGGACCGCGAGCCGCGAGCCGGGACCCGGAACCCGGAGCGGGCGCCGCGGCACCCACAGGCTCCGCCCCGCGCACGGGCCGGGGCCCCGCTTGCGTCATTCCGCATGCCGGAATATGCTTCACGCTACATTGACCTTCTATCCACAGCTAAGGGCCATGGACCGCAACCGCTGTATCGCAGACCTCCTCAACGAGCTCGGCAGCCACTCCCCCGCCGATGCCATGCGCGCCATGCGCCACTGGCCCGGCGGCCGGCTCTCGCTCGTCCATCTCAACATCCTGTTCCTGCTGGAGCACGACGGTCCCCTGCCCATGCGCGGCCTGGCCGAGGCCATGGACGTGAGCCAGGCAAGCGCCACCGGCATCGTGGACCGCATGGAGCAGCGAGGTCTCGTCGAGCGCCAGCGGGACGAGGAGGACCGGCGGGTCGTCCGCGTCGCCGTCACGGATGAGGGCCGCAACCTCATCGCGGGCATGGTCGCGCAGCGCCGCGACCGCATGGCGCAGGTCCTGGAGACCTTCACGGACGCGGAGCTCTCGGGCTTCCTCCTCGGCTCCCGCGCCATGCGGCGCGCCCGGGAGCAGTTCAACCTCAGCCACGCCACGGGAGAGACCAGGTGATCCCGATCCTGCGCCGCTACCTGCGCCCATACTCGGTGCCGATCGCCTTCGTGATGGTCCTGCTGCTGATCCAGGCGATCGCCAACCTGTACCTGCCCGAGCTCAACGCGGACATCATCAACAACGGGGTCGCCAAGGGCGACACCGACTACATCCTCCAGACCGGCGGGTTCATGCTGGTCGTCACGTTCGCGCTGATGATCGCCGCGATCATCGGCGTCTTCTTCAGCGCCAGGATCGCGATGGGCTTCGGGCGCGACGTGCGCTCGGCGCTGTTCCGCAAGGTCGAGACGTTCAGCCAGGTCGAGGTCAACCACTTCGGCGCGGCGAGCCTGATCACCCGCAACACGAACGACGTGACCCAGGTCCAGACGCTGGTCCTGATGGCGCTCAACATGATGATCTCGGCCCCGATCCTCACCATCGGCGGGGTGATCATGGCCCTCCGTCAGGACGTGCCGCTCACCGGGATCCTGCTCGTGATCATCCCGATCATGGGCGTGTTCATCGTGTCGTGATGAGCCGGGCGATCCCGCTGTTCCAGGCGATGCAGGTCAAGATCGACCGCATCAACCTCGTCATGCGCGAGACCCTCACGGGCATCCGCGTCATCCGTGCGTTCGTGCGCACGAAGCGCGAGGAGGAGCGCTTCGACGAGGCGTCGCTCGACCTCATGGACACCGGACTGCGCGTGAACCGCCTGTTCGCGATCACGATGCCCGCGCTCATGCTGATCATGAACCTGAGCACGGTGGCGGTCCTGTGGCTGGGCGCCTACCGCGTGGACAGCGGCGAGATGCCGATCGGCAACCTCACCGCGTTCATGCAGTACATCATCCAGATCCTGTTCGCGATCATGACCGCGGTGATCATGCTGGTGATGGTCCCCCGGGCCGTGGTCTCGGGTGGGCGCATCTCCGAGGTCCTCGACGAGGAGCCGTCGATCTCCGACCCGCCCACGCCGATCTCGCCTGTGCGCGCCGGCCTCGTGGAGTTCCGCGACGTCACCTTCGGCTACCCCGGCGCCGAGGAGCCGGTCCTGCGCAACATCACATTCCACGCGCGGCCGGGCGAGACCACCGCGATCGTGGGCTCCACGGGCAGCGGCAAGAGCACGCTCATCAACCTGCTGCCACGCTTCTACGACGCCTCGGAGGGCACCGTCCTCGTCGATGGGGTGGACGTGCGCGACATAGACCGCCAGGACCTCTGGAGTCGGATCGGCATGATCCCGCAGAAGGCGTTCCTGTTCGGCGGCACGATCGCCTCGAACCTGCGCTACGGCGACGGGGAGGCGACCGACGACGCGCTCTGGAGCGCCCTCGACATCGCCCAGGGCAAGGAGTTCGTCAGCGAGATGCCGGAGCGACTCGAGGCCCCCATCGCCCAGGGCGGCACCAACGTCTCGGGCGGCCAACGGCAGCGCCTGGCGATCGCGAGAGCGCTCGTGAAGAAGCCCGACATCTATGTCTTCGACGACAGCTTCTCCGCCCTCGACTTCCGGACCGACGCCCGCCTGCGCGCGGCGCTCGCCCGGGAGCTGGGCGGCGCGACGGTGATCATCGTCGCGCAGCGCGTCGGGACCATCCTCCACGCCGACCGGATCGTCGTCCTCGAGGACGGCAGGGTGGCCGGGATCGGCACCCACGATGAGCTGATGCGGACCTGCGACACCTATCGCGAGATCGTCCTGTCCCAGGTCACCGAGGAGGAGGTCGCATGAGCGGACCGATGGGCCGGCCCGGCGGCGCACCCGGCGGTGGCGGTGGCCGTGGTCCCGGCGCTCCCGGCGGTGGCGGTGGCGGTGGCCGTGGCCCTGGTGGGCCCGGCGGAGGCGGACCGGGTGGCCCGCACGGGGCCATGCTGATGCCGGTCAGCAAGCCCTCGAACTTCCGCGCGGGATTCTCACGGCTCATGGGCGAGCTCCGTCCCGAGCGCATGCTGGTCGGCGGGGTCTTCGTGCTCGCCGTGATCAGCGTCGTGCTCGCGATCCTCGGCCCGAAGATCATCGGCGAGGCCGTCAACACGATCTTCGCGGGCGCCATCGGCCAGTCGATGGCCGCCGAGCTCCCGCAGTCCGTGGGCATGACCCACGACCAGGCGGTGGAAGCCCTTCGCGCCGCCGGCCAGACGACGCAGGCCGACATGATCGCGGCGATGCCGACGGCGACGCCCGGCGTGGGTGTCGACCTCAACCACCTCTACCAGTTCCTGGGGCTGGCGGTGCTCGTGTACGTGGCGAGCTCGCTGTTCAGCTGGGGCCAGAGCTACATCATGGCCGGCGTCACGCAGCGGACCGTCTACCGGCTCCGCCGGCGCGTCGACACCAAGCTCGGCCGCCTGCCCCTCGCCTACTTCGACCGCGAGTCCCGCGGCGACATCCTGTCCCGCGTCACCAATGACATCGACAACATCAGCCAGTCGCTCCAGCAGAGCCTCACCCAGCTGATCACGTCGCTGCTCACCGTCGTCGGCGTGCTGATCATGATGCTCACGATCAGCCCGCTGCTCGCGTTCATCTCCCTCTTCGCGGTCCCGGCCTCGATGGTCGTCGCCGTCGTCATCGCCAAGCGCTCCCAGAAGCAGTTCGCGGCCCAGTGGGAGCGGACCGGCAACCTCAACGGCCACATCGAGGAGATGCACACCGGGCATTCCATCGTGAAGCTGTTCGGGCGCCAGGAGGAGGCGATCGTCGAGTTCGACCGCCGCAACGAGGAACTGTACCAGGCCAGCTACAAGGCCCAGTTCCTGTCCGGGATGATCCAGCCGGCGATGACGTTCATCTCCAACCTCAACTACGTGGCGATCGCCGTCATCGGCGGCCTCCGCGTTGCGAACGGCCAGATGAGCCTCGGCGACGTGACCGCGTTCATCCAGTACAGCCGCCAGTTCACCTTCCCGATCATCCAGGTGGCCTCGATCGCCAACGTCCTCCAGTCGGCCGTCGCGTCGGCGGAGCGGGTGTTCGAGCTGCTGGACGAGGCCGAGGAGATCGCGGACCCGGCGCAGCCCGTGATCCCGGCCGATCCGGCCCAGGGCCGCGTCACCTTCGAGGACATCGCGTTCCGCTACGAGGCCGACAAGCCCCTCATCGAGGACCTGTCGCTCGTCGTGGAGCCCGGCCAGACCGTGGCCATCGTCGGCCCGACCGGCGCCGGCAAGACGACCCTCGTCAACCTGCTCATGCGCTTCTACGACGTGCAGGGCGGGCGGATCACGGTCGACGGCATCGAAACCCGGGAGCTCACGCGGGACAACCTGCGCGGGACGTTCGGGATGGTCCTCCAGGACGCATGGCTGTTCAAGGGCACGATCCGCGAGAACCTGGTCTACGGCGCCGCGGGCGAGGTCAGCGACGCGCGGTTCCAGGAGGCGGCCGAGGCGGCCCACGTGGACCACTTCGTGCGCACCCTCCCGGAGGGCTACGACACCGTCCTGGATGACGACGCGACCAACGTGTCCGCCGGCGAGAAGCAGCTGCTCACCATCGCGCGGGCGTTCCTCTCGGACCCGGCGATCCTGATCCTGGACGAGGCGACCTCGTCCGTGGACACCCGGACCGAGGTGCTCATCCAGCGGGCTATGAACCGGCTCATGCAGGGCCGCACGTCGTTCGTCATCGCGCACCGCCTGTCCACGATCCGCGACGCGGACGTCATCCTGGTGATGAACCAGGGCACCATCGTGGAGCAGGGCACGCACGAGGAGCTGCTCAGGGCGAACGGGTTCTACCACGAGCTCTACGCCAGCCAGTTCGAGGAGGCCCTCGCGCCCGTCGCGTAACCGGCGCTCAGCCGGCGCTCAGCCGGCGAGCGCCGCCTCGATCGTCGCGAGGATCCCGTCGCCGTACTTCTCGAGCTTGGCGGGCCCCATCCCCTTGACCCGCCGCAGGCCCGCCATCGTGCGCGGCCGGCCCTCCGCGATGGCCAGCAGCGTGGCGTCGTGGGCGATGACGTAGGGCGGCATCCCTTCCTCGCGGGCCTTCGCCGTGCGCCACGTCCGGAGCGCCTCGAACACCGGATCGTCGGAGTCGCTGCGGCGCTTGGCCCGCTCCGCCGGCGGCGGACCGGCCAGGACCGTGACCTTGGCGCCGGGCCGCGGCCGCAGGTCCAGCAGGAACCGGCTCGGCTGGCGACGGGCCTCGCGGCCGCGTGACTCGCGTCGCTCTGCCCACGAGAGCGCGAGGTGCTCACGGGCGCGGGTGATGCCCACGTACAGGAGGCGACGCTCCTCCGCGATGGCCGTGTCATCGTCCTTCGCCTGGCGGATCGGCAGGATCCCCTCCTCCAGGCTCGGCAGAAACACCGCGTCCCACTCGAGGCCCTTGGCCCGGTGGAAGGTCAGCAGGTTGACGCCATCGGCGGAGCCCTCGCGCTCGTGCCTGGCCCGCGCGTCCAGGTCCGCGATGACGCTCGCGGCATCGGCCTCCGGATCCGCCGTGGTCATGTGGTCCACGATCGCCAGCAGGGTCTCGAGCGACGCCTGGCGCTCGCGCGCCTCCTCGCCCTCGGCGGCCCCTTCCTCCTCGTACCCCACCGCGTCCGTCCAGCGGGCGCGGATCGCGACCCGCAGGTCCCGGCCCACGGTGTCGAGCACCGGCCGGCGCAGGGCGGCCATCGCGGAGCGGACCTCGGGGCGATCGTAGAAGCGGAGCCCGCGGACCTGGTACGCGACGCCGGCGCGCGTGAGCACCTCCTCGATCGGCGCCAGCTGGGCGTTCATGCGCACGAGGACGGCCACCTCGGCCGGGGCGGTGCCGTCGGCGAGACGGTCCCGGATCCAGGCCACGAGCGACGCCAGCTCCGCGTCGGCGTTTGCGTGCCGGGAGATCGTGGGCGCTGGACCGTCGGCCCGCGTGGGGACGAGGCGCTTGGAGCGGCCCTCCGCGGCGATCAGCCGGTTGGCGAGGTCCAGCACCTGCGGCGTGGAGCGGTAGTTGCGGACGAGCGAGACGACCGTCGAGCCGGGCCAGCGGTCTGCGAACGAGGTCAGGAACTGCGACGACGCCCCGTTGAACGTGTAGATCGTCTGGTCCTCGTCCCCGACGACGCACAGGTCGCGCCGGTCCCCCATCCACAGCTCCAGGAGCCGCTGCTGGAGCGGGTTCGTGTCCTGGTACTCGTCCACGCTGAACCAGGACTTGCGGGCCCGGACGGTCTCGGCGGCGTCCTCGTCCGTCTCGAGCAGGTCCACCGTGCGGAGCAGGAGGTCGTCGAAGTCGATCCGGTTGGCGCGCGTCTTGGCGCGCTCGTACCCGTCGTACACGCCCGCGAACAGGTCTGCCGGGATCGGCGGCTCGCGGCCGCCCGCCTCGCGCTCGTAGGCGCCCGGGTCGATCCGCCGGGACTTGGCCCACTCGATCTCGTCCGTGAGGTCCTTGGTGGGCGTGAACCGGTAGTGGCCGGGGAGCTGGCGCGCGAGACGGCTGATAATCAGCGCCTTGGAGTCCAGCAGCTCCGGGAGCGGCTCCCCGTCGTGGCGGAGCGGCCAGAAGAAGCGCAGTTGCGAGAGCGCGTGCGCATGGAACGTGCGCGCCGTCACGCCAGGCAGCCCGAGGCTGCGCAGCCGCTCGACCATCTCGCTGGCCGCCTTCTCCGTGAAGGTGACGACGAGGACCTGGTCTGCGGGGACGGCCCCCGAGGCGATCGCGTACGCGGTCCGGCGGCTGATGACCCGCGTCTTGCCGCTACCGGCACCCGCGAGGATCACGACCGGGCCGCTGGTCGCGAGGACGGCCTCCCGCTGCTCCGGGTCGAGGTCAAGAAGGAGGTCCTGGGCCGAGGTCACGTCAATGAGGCTAGCAGGGGCGGCTCACCCGGGCATTCACTGGCCGGCGTTCGTCCAGTATCGGCGGAACAGGAGGTCGCTCTCCTGCTCCGCCCGCGCCAGGTCGTCGCGGCAGGCGTTGAGCCAGGTCGTCGCGGCAAACATCCAGGCCAGCGTGAACGGCGGCACGCCGAGCACGGCCCAGGCCCCGGCCAGCGCAGGGTTGGGGTCCGTGAGGTGCGGCCAGAGGAGCAGGCCGATGGCGAGCAGCAGGCCCGCCGGCACCCAGCCCGCGGCGAGCGGGCCCACGGCGGCGTCCTCACCGTCGATCTCCTGCGCGCGGGCCCACGCGCGCTCGCGGGCATCCACGGGCGGGCGACCCCCGTGCCACGAGGCGGCCCGGACACAGAGCCCATAGGCGACCAGGATCCCGAGCGCGATGACCGCGACCGCATCCCGGACCTCCGTCCCGGGGCGCGCGGCGATCGGCCACATCGCCAGCAGCGCCATGATGGCGAAGAGCGCGATCCCCCGACCCATGACCCCCACGAGCGCGCCGCGGACGGGCGCCTCGACCTGGGAGCGCGGATCCGAGCTCATGCTGGGGAGTGTCAGCGGCGTGCGTGTCCGTACGCAGGGGCCGATGGTGGCCCACTGTTCGGGGCGGGCGGCCCCTTCTGCGCCTGCCGCCGGATCCTGGCCGGACGCTGGGGAGCTCAGAGGACGACGATCCCGCTCGCCGCAGGCACATGGCCGGCGCGGATGGTCCTGGTGATCGCGGCGCCGTCGAGCGGGAACTCGGCTCGCAGCGCCTCACGATGCTCGGCGAGCACGAGCCGGTTGTGGGCCGTCTGGTTCACGACCAGGATGACGACACCCGCGTTCGGGTCGTCGCGGACCTTGAGGGCGATCCGGCGCGCCAGCGCCTGTGCGTCGTGGATCCGCGACTCGGCCTCGATGGAGGCGGTGCGTCGGGCGGCGCTGATCCGCCCGTCCCAGGCCCGAAGGTCCCCGGCCATGGGCAAGGGCACCTCCCGGCGCATCCGGAGCGGCGGTGCCAGGAGCGCCTCGAAGCGGGCGAGCAGCGCCAGCTGCGCCGCGTCACGGATTGGCTCGCCGGTCGGATGGAGCCCCAGCGATGGCGCGAGCCCGACGCTCCGTGCCGCGCGGCAGATGAGGTCGAGCGTCGGTCGCTCCAGCTTGACGCGCTCGAGGCGGCTCCACTGCGACGGCGACAAGCCGGCACGCGTGGCGGCGGCACGCACGCTGATGCCCGCCATGCGCCGGGCGATGCCGATCTCGCGTCCAACGTTCTCACCGAACCGGCGCGCGTCGGCGGCCCCAACGTCTGATGCTCGTTCGCGAGTCCCCATGGCGTCAATCGTCACGATGGCCGCTTACGCGGGGCTCATCCGGGGCTCATCCGGGGCTCATCCGTGCCAGCCTCCTTCCCGTGCCAGCCTCCTTCCCGTGCCACCCGGCGGCACAAGCGTCCGGTCACCGAATGAACCGGCCGCTCGATGGCACGCTCGTACGCTGAGATACCCCTCCAGTGATCAGGTGTGCCATGGGCCGGTCCGCATGTTCGGCCACCGAACCCTTGTGCCGGTGGGCGCACGGGAGGTGCGGCGCCCCGTGTCAGCGGCGCCCCGTGTCAGCGGCGCCCCGTGTCAGCGGCGCCCCGTGTCAGCGGCGCCCCGT
>JANNHX010000006.1:0-5600 GCA_031404615.1 Chloroflexota bacterium | reverse complement strand
GTCGGCGTCGGCCAGATCGCCGGGCAGGTCGTGATCGTCGCGATGTCCTACCTCGGCGGCCGCCCGGTCCCCATCGACCTCTTCTCCGGGATCGTCGCGACGCTCTGGTTCGGCGCCCCGATCGCCATCGGTTACGGCCTCGCGCGCGGGGTCATGTGGATCCGCAGGCGCGGCAAGTCGGGCGGGGACGCCGCCGGCTGACGGTGCGCGGGGACGCCGCCGGGCTGACCCGTCGCCTGGATCGTGCTTCGCTAGCAGATCCGGGGCAGCTGCTCCCCGACCAGCATGTCCACGATCCGCTCGGAGCCCATGATCGTCCTGATCGTGACCATGCCCGGGTGGTCCGCGACCACGCTCCCGATGAGCACCGCCTCGGCACCCTCGGGGACGGCGCGCATTGCCGCCAGGACCGCCTCGGCCGATGACGCCGGCACGATCGCCACGAGCTTGCCCTCGTTCGCGACGTGGAGCGGGTCCAGGCCCAGGAACTCGCACGCGGCACGCACGGGGCCCGGGATCGGCAGGGCCGGCTCGTCGAGGACCATGCCCACGCGCGAGGACGCGGCGATCTCGTTGAGCGCCGAGCTGAGGCCGCCGCGGGTCGGGTCGCGCAGGACGTGGATGTCCGGCTCGACCGCGAGCATCGCCACCACGAGTCCGTTGAGCGCCTGCGTGTCCGACTCGATCTCGACCTCGAACTCCAGGCCCTCCCGGACGCTCATGATCGCGACCCCGTGGAGCCCGATCGGCCCCGACAGGATCACCGCGTCGCCGGGCTGGGCGCGGTCCGCCGCGGGCGCCACGCCGTCCGGTACGAGCCCGATGCCCGCGGTGTTGACGAACAGCCTGTCGGCGGCCCCACGGCCCACCACCTTCGTGTCGCCGGTGACGATCCGCGCGCCGGCCTTCACCGCGGCGGCAGCGGCCGAGGCCGTGATCAGCCGCAGCTCCTCGAGCGGCAGCCCCTCCTCGATGACGTAGGCGAGGCTGATCGCCGCCGGGCTCGCGCCCATCATCGCGAGGTCGTTGATGGTGCCGTTGACCGCGAGCTCGCCGATGTCGCCGCCGGGGAACCGGATGGGCGACACGACATACGAGTCCGTGGTGAACGCGAGACGCGAGCCCGCGATCTCGATGACGGCCGCGTCGTTGAGCACCCCGCCCGGCGAGGCGACAGCGAGCGCCGGTGCCAGCACGTCACGCATCAGCGCCGCGGAGAGCTGGCCGCCGGAGCCGTGCCCCAGGATCACGCGCTGGTCCTCGGGGATCGGCACCGGGCAGGAGACGCCCTCGGGGTCGATGGTGACGGCGGGCTGCTCGCCCGTCCTGGGAGATGTCGTCATCGGGCGCCCTCCGGGACGATCGGCGCGACCTGGACGAGCGGCAGCGCGTTGGAGAACGGCAAGCCGGACCCGAGGCCGCGGCCGGCCGAGAAGAAGGCGGCACAGGTGCCCTCGGAGCTGACCATCGGCGCGCCCAACGGCTTCTGCGGGCTGCACAGGGTCCCGTAGGCGGTGCAGTCGAGCGGCGTCTTCTCGCCGGTCAGGATGGCGCCCGCGATGCAGGCCGGGTGCTCCATGGTCTGGATGTCCCCGACGTCGAACTTGAGCTCGGCATCGAAGCGCGCGTACTCCGGGCGGAGGCGGTAGCCCGACATCGGGATCTCGCCCACGCCGCGCCACTTGCGGTGGCACACCTCGAACACGGCCATGACCTGCTTCTGGGCGAGCGGGACGCCCTCGCGCGTCACGGCGCGGGTGTACTGGTTCTCGACCTCGTGCCGGCCCTCCTCCAGCTGGCGGATCGCCATGTAGATGCCCTCGAGGAGGTCGAGGGGTTCGAAGCCCGTGACGACGATCGGCACCTTGTACTGCTCGGCGATGGGCTCGTACTCGGTCCAGCCCATGATCGCGCAGACGTGCCCCGCGGCCAGGAAGCCCTGGACCTGGTTGGCCGGCGACGAGAGCAGGGCCGTCATCGCGGGCGGCACCAGGACGTGCGAGACCAGCACGCTGAAGTTGTCGATCCCCCGGCGGGCGGCCTCGGCGACGGCCATCGCGTTCGCGGGCGCGGTGGTCTCGAAGCCGACGGCGAAGAACACGACCTGCCTGGCCGGGTTGGCGAGGGCGATCTTGAGCGCGTCGAGCGGGCTGTAGACGATGCGCACGTCGGCGCCGCGGGCCTTGAGGGCGAGCAGGTCCGTCGACGAGCCGGGGACGCGCAGCATGTCGCCGTAGCTCGTGAAGATGACGTCCGGGCGGGCGGCGATGGCGAGGGCCTTGTCCACCTGCTCCAGCGGCGTGACGCAGACTGGGCACCCGGGCCCGTGGATCATCCGGACGCCCTCGGGCAGCGCCTCGTCGATCCCCTGCTTCACGATCGTGTGCGTCTGGCCGCCGCAGACCTCCATGAGGGTCCACGGGCGCGTGGTGATCTTGTGGATCTCGGCCAGGATCTTCTTGGCGAGGACGGGGTCGCGGTACTCGTCGAGATACTTCACCGGGTCATCCCGCCATCGTCGCCGGAGGCAGCTCCGGGTTGAACGTGAGGGCGCCGGGCGCGTCGTCCGAGACGACCGCGAGCCCGTCCATGCCGGGGCCCATGGTCATGAGCTCGGGCTCCATGACGCCCATCTCCTCGAGGATCTCGAGGGTCTTGAGCGCCTCGGCCTCGTCGACCTGGCTGATGGCGAAGCCGACGTGGACGATCACGTAGTCGCCCAGCTTGATGTCCGGCAGGTACGCGAGACAGGCGTCCTTGCGCACCCCGCCGAAGTCCACCTTGCCCATGGCGAGGCCCGCCTCGTCACGGATCTCCGTGACCTTGCCCGGGATTCCGAGACACATCCCTCAGCCCTCCTTCGCGGGCGGTTCGCCCGTCGTCGTGCCCGATGCCAGCCTGGCCGCCGCGACGGCTGCCTGGCCGTAGCTCACCCCGCCGTCGTTGACGGGGACCTGCCGGTTGATGAAGACCTCGAAGCCGTCTCCCGCGAGCCTGCGCAGCAGGTCCGACGCCAGCCGGCGATTCTGGAACACGCCTCCCGAGAGGCACACTGTACGCACGCCGGTCCGCTCCCGCGCGTCGTGAAGCATCGCGGTCGTGACACTGGCGATCGCGGCCTGGAAGCCCGCCGCCAGCTGCGCCCGCGTACGCCCCCGGCCGAGGCCGTCGAGCAGCGCCGCGAGCGTGGGTCGCGGGTCGTAGACGAGCAGCCCGTCCACCCGGTCCAGGTGCCAGGCGAGCGCGTCCGTCCGCGTGTCGCCGGCCGCGAGCTCCAGGTCGATGGCCGCCTGGGCCTCGAACTCCGCGACGTCGCGGATCCCGATCAGGGCCGCGGCGGCATCGAACAGGCGTCCCGCCGAGCTGGCCACCGGCGCGTTGAGCCCGCGTTCCACCTGCGTTCGCACCAGCGCGATCTCACGGGGGTCGAGGCGGGCAAGGAACGCCGGGGCGAGGTCCGCGAGCGCGTCGAGGCCGCCCATCCCGGGCGCGCCGCCGCGGATCCCCTCCGCTCCCAGCAGGTAGCCCAGCGCCATCCGGTACGGCTTGCGCACCGCGAGCGCGCCGCCGGGCATCGGGGCCCGCCCGAAGCGTCCCAGGCGCCGGTACCCGCGCAGGTCCGCGAGGAGCATCTCCCCGCCCCAGAACGTGCCGTCGTCGCCCATGCCCAGGCCGTCGTACGCGACGCCGAGGAACGGGCCGCTGATCCCGTGCTCCGCCGCGCAGGAGGCGACGTGCGCGTGGTGGTGCTGGACCGCGACCCGCTTGCTCGCAGGGAACTGCGCCACGGCGTACTTGGTGGACAGGTATTCCGGGTGGAGGTCGTGGACGACGGCCTCCGGCTCCAGCGCGAGGAGCCGCGAGAGGTGCGCGAGGCCGTCCGTGAAGGCGCGGTGCGTCGCGAGATCCTCGAGGTCGCCGTTGTGCGGCGCCACGTGCGCGCGCCCGCCGCGTGCGAGCGTGAACGTGTGCTTGAGCTCCGCGCCCACCGCGACGAACGGCACCGGCGTGGCGACGGGGAGCGGCAGCGGCGCGGGCGCGTACCCGCGGGCGCGACGCACCACGCTCTCGCGCCGCGCGACCACGCGCGTGACCGTGTCGTCGTAGCGCGCCCGGATCTCGCGGTCGTGCGCGAGGAACCCGTCCGCGAGACCGGCAAGCCGCGCGAGGGCATCCTCGTCGTCCGTGGCGAGCGGCTCGTCGGTGAGGTTCCCCGAGGTGAGGACCAGCGGTCGCCCGACCGCCTCGAGCAGCAGGTGGTGCAGCGGCGTGTACGGGAGGAAGACGCCCAGCCGCCGGTTCCCGGTCGCGACCGACGGGGCGAGTGCCGGCTCTCCGTCCCGCCTCGCCTGCAGCAGCACGATCGGCCGCGCAGGGCCCTCGAGGAGGCGCCGCTCCAGCGCGCCGACGCGGGTCTGGGCGCGGACGGCCGCCAGGTCCCGGACCATCACCGCGAACGGCTTCGCCCAGCGGCGCTTGCGGTCTCGCAGGCGCATCACGGCGTCGTCGTCGGTGGCATCGCAGGCGAGGTGGTAGCCGCCGAGCCCCTTGACCGCGACGACCTGTCCGTCGAGCAGCGCCCTGACGGCGGCGGTCAGGGCGTCCTCGGCCGTCGCGGTGGAGGCCGGGGCGCCGGTCGGACGCCAGGAGAGTCGGGGGCCGCAGGCCGGGCACGCGACGGGCTCGGCGTGGAAGCGCCGGTTCGCGGGGTCGCGGTACTCGGTGTCGCAGTCCGGGCACAGCGGGAACGGCCGCATCGTCGTCTGGGCGCGGTCGTACGGGAGCTCCTCGATGATCGTGGCGCGCGGCCCGCAGTTGGTGCAGTTCGTGAACGGATAGCGGTAGCGGCGATCGGCGGGGTCGGCGAGCTCGCGCAGGCAGTCGTCGCAGGTGGCGATGTCCGGCGGGAAGAGGCGGTCCGCGGCGGCGGCCGAGATGCTCTCGTCGATGGCGAACGGGGACGGGAGGTCCGCGACGTGCACCGGGTCCAGGGACGCGGCCGTCACCCGCTCCACCTGGGCGCGCGGGGGCGCGTCGGTGCGGAGGCGTCGCGCGAAGGAATCCAGCGCGGCGGCGGCGGACCCGGCGGCCTCGATCTCCACGCGCCCGGCGGCGTTCCGGACCCGACCGCTCAGGCCGAGCTCCGTGGCGAGGCGCCACACGAACGGCCGGAAGCCGACGCCCTGAACGACGCCCTCCACGAGGAGGGTGCGGGCGACGGTCGAATCGATGGTGGCCGGGACGCGGCCGCCCGGTCGGACGGGTGCAGCCATGTGCTAAGCGTCCACCCGGGGGTCAACCCCGCTCCCCTGCCGAACGGCCCGCATTCGGGCGCCGGAAGGCCGCTGCGGCGGGCTCGTCGGTCGAGCAGCCCGTGCTCCATGGCCTGCCGAGCCGGGTGCCACGGCTACACTTCCGGGAGCGTCGGCACCGGCCGTCGCGCAGCCGCGGAGGATCTGTGGCCCAGGGGTACGTCATCACCGTCACCGGTCCGCGGGCGATCGAGACGCTCGGGGTCGTTGACGCCCACGCGGAAATAATCATTTTCAACCCTGCCAAAGCTGCAGCAGGTGATCAGACTCACGATCTGGAACTCCAGG
>JANNHX010000005.1:0-2941 GCA_031404615.1 Chloroflexota bacterium | reverse complement strand
CTCGGCAACGCCGGCGACAACTACTTCCGCGGCAATGGCGGCGCGGACAACATCGTCGGCGGCGTCGGTAGCGATACCGTCGATTACGGTCATCTATCCGGCGGCAATGGCGTCACGATCAACCTCGCGGCCCAGCTGATTAGCGGCACCAGCATTGACATCGACACCATCAACGGTATCGAAAACGCCTACGGCTCCGCCTACGCCGACAACCTGACCGGCGACGCCGGCGCCAACCGGCTGCGCGGCCGTGGCGGCAACGATATCCTTGACGGCGCGGGCGGCAACGACACCGCCGACTTCCGTTCCAGCAACAACGGCGTTACCGTCGATCTCGGCCCCGTCAGCCCCGGTGTAGGCACGGCAACCGGTGAAGGCACCGACACCCTGCTCAACATCGAAAACGTCATAGGCTCCAACCTCGCCGACAGCCTGACCGGCGACGCCCTCGCCAACGAGCTCAAGGGGCAGGGCGGCAGCGACAACCTCTTCGGCATGGCCGGCAACGACATCCTGCACGGCGATGGCGGCAACGACATGCTGGACGGCGGCGCCGACAACGACATGCTCTTCGGCGGCGCAGGCGCCGATACGCTGAAAGGCGGCCTCGGCAACGACACCATGGACGGCGGCGGCAACGGCAACGTGTACACCGAATCCGACTGGGCCGACTACAGCGGTACCACCGGGTTCATCCAGATCGACCTCGGGCTGGGCATGGCGGATGGCGTGGGAATCGGTAGCGACAAGCTGATCGACATTGAAAACGCCATCGGCAACGACAGCGACAACTCCATCATCGGCAGCGCCCTCAACAACGTTCTTTCCGGACGCGGCGGCAACGATACCATTGACGGCGGCCTGGGCACCGACATCGCCGACTACTCCTATGCCGCAGGCGCGGTGACGGTCAATCTAGGCACCGATAGCGGCACTTCCGGACCGACCGATAGTGACAACCTCGTCTCGATCGAAGGCGTATTCGGCAGCAACTTCGCCGACGCCATCACCGGCGCCGGAGATACCCTCATCGGCAGCAACGGCAACGATTACTTCCGCGGCAATGGCGGCAGGGACACCATCACCGGCGGGCTCGGCAACGACACCATCGATTTCCACAATTCCGGCCCCGGCGGCGTCACCGTCGATCTGGGCAACCAGATGGTCTCCGGCGGCAGCGACGACGTCTTCTCCGGCATCGAGAACGTCTACGGCACCAACTTCAACGACGTCCTTTTTGGCGATGACGGCGACAACATCATCCGCGGCCGCCAGGGCGACGACCTGATGCAGGGCGAGAACGGCATCGACACGCTCGATTACCGCAGCGCCAACGGTGGCGTCCAGGTCGATCTCGATCAAGGCTGGGCGACCGGCGCCGACGGCAACGACAACCTCTGGGGCTTTGAGAATGTGCTCGGCTCCGCCTACGACGACACGCTGCGCGCCTGGGGATACGATCTGGGCAGCGGCAGCGTCCTCAACGGCATGGCCGGCAACGACTTGCTCAACGGCGGCAACAGCACCGACAACCTGATCGGCGGCGACGGCAACGACACCCTGCTGGGGGGCAACGGCAACGACACCCTGCAGGGCGGCGCGGGCGGTGACGTCCTCAAGGGCGGCGACGGCAACGACACGATCGACGGCGGCGACAACATGGCCTTCGAGCAGGACGTGCTCGACATGTCCGACGCGACCGGCAGCGGCGTCACGGTCAGCCTCTTCGCGGGCACGGCCAGCAGCGCCAACCTGGGCACCGACACCATATCCGGCATCGAGACGGTGATCGGCACCAATTTCATCGACACCCTGACCGGCGATAATTTCGACAACAACTTCCAGGGGTCAGGCGGCGACGACGTCATCAACGGCATGGGCGGCGTCGACATTGCGATGTATCAGGAGGCCATCGGGTCCAGCGCGGGCATTACGGTGACGCTCAACGGCGCAACGGCGGCGACTTTCAATGCCGGCAGCACCGGCGTCGGCACCGACGTCCTGACCAACATCGAAGGCATCTTCGCCACCAACTTCAACGACACGCTGACCGGCGACGCCAACGACAACATCTTCCGCGGCAACCTCGGCAACGACATCATCGATGGCGGCCTCGGCGACGACATAGCCGACTACCGCAATGCCTCCGGCCGCGTCATGGTTGATCTGTCGATTGTTGGCAGTCAAAACACCGGCGCCGACGGCACCGATACGCTGACCAGCATCGAAGGCGTTTTCGGCTCGATGTGGGAAGACGTCCTCACCGGCAACGGCGGCAACAACACCCTGCGCGGCCGCCTGGGCGACGACACCATCAACGGCGGCCTTGGCATCGACCGCGCCGACTACCGCAGCGCCAACGGCGCCGTGCAAGTCGACCTTGCCGCCGGCAAATCCAGTGGCGCCGACGGCAACGACAAACTGATCAGCATCGAGAACATCCGCGGCTCCGAGTTCGGCGACAGCCTCACCGGCGATGCCAACAACAACGTCATCATTGGCCTGGCCGGCAATGACACCCTCGACGGCGGCGGCGGACTCGACACCGCGTTGTACGTCGGTCTGAAGAGCGAGTATCAGGTTCAAAAAGTCGGCGCCGGCTACACGGTGACCGACATCAACCTCGCCAACGGGGATGACGGGATCGATACGCTATTCGGCATCGAGAAGCTGCAGTTTGCGGATGGGTTTGTGAATCTTGGGAAGAAGCTGCCGGGGCATGACTTCAACGCGGACGGCAAGAACGACATACTGTGGCGGCACAACACCACAGGTGAGGTAGTTGTTTCGCTGATGAATGGTGGGGCTATCGCCGGGAGTGGCAGTCTGGCTGTCATGATCCGCATGATGCCGGACACGTTCACGCGATTCCGTGATCTGTGCGTTCGTGAGCGGCGCTCCCTATCAAAGCAGGGATTGGTAGCGATCGAGCGAATGCTGG
>JANNHX010000004.1:0-5047 GCA_031404615.1 Chloroflexota bacterium | reverse complement strand
GTTCCTGAAGTACCCCGAGAAGTTCAACTCGCTGGGAGCGCGCATCCCCCGTGGCGTGTTGCTGGTGGGCCCTCCCGGAACCGGCAAGACGCTCATGGCGCGCGCCGTCGCGGGTGAGGCCGGCGTGCCGTTCTTCTCCATCTCGGGCTCCGAGTTCGTCGAGATGTTCGTGGGCGTCGGCGCCAGCCGCGTGCGCGACCTGTTCGACCAGGCCAAGCGCAACAGCCCGTGCATCGTCTTCGTGGACGAGATCGACGCGGTCGGCCGCCAGCGCGGCGCCGGCCTCGGCGGCTCCCACGACGAGCGTGAGCAGACCCTCAACCAGATCCTCGTTGAGATGGATGGCTTCGACACGAACACCAACGTGATCGTCGTCGCCGCCACGAACCGCCCCGACGTGCTGGACCCGGCGCTGCTGCGCCCGGGCCGCTTCGACCGCCAGGTCATCCTGGACCGGCCGGACATGAAGGGCCGCGTCGCCATCCTGAAGGTTCACACCAAGGGCAAGCCCCTCGACAAGACGGTCGTGGTGGAGGAGGTCGCGCGAATGTCGCCCGGCTTCTCCGGCGCGGACCTCGCGAACCTCGTCAACGAAGCGGCGATCCTCGCGGCGCGCCGCAACAAGAAGGTCGTCGGCCAGAACGACTTCTCCGAGGCCCTCGAGCGCATCGTCGCCGGCCCCGAGCGCAAGAGCCGGGTCATCAGCGACGAGGAGAAGCGGATCATCGCCTTCCACGAGGGCGGCCACGCCGTCGTCCAGCGGATCCTGCCCAAGTGCGACCCGGTCGCCAAGGTCACCGTCATCAGCCGCGGCATGGCGCTCGGCTACACGATGGCCCTGCCGACCGAGGACCGGTACCTGCAGAGCAAGACCGAGTTCGAGGACAAGCTGGCGGGCCTGCTCGGCGGCAACGTCGCGGAGCGCCTCGTGTTCGGTGACACGACCACGGGCGCCAGCAACGACATCGAGAAGGCCACCGACCTCGCGCGCCGCATGGTGACCGAGTTCGGCATGAGCGACCGCCTCGGCCCGCTCTCCTTCGGGAAGCGCGACGAGATGATCTTCCTGGGCCGGTCGATGGGCGAGCAGCGCGACTACAGCGACAACGTCGCGATGATGATCGACGAGGAGGTCAGGGCGCTCATCGACCGGGCCTACGACCGGGCGACGGAGGTCCTCACGACCCACCGTGACCGGCTCGATGCCCTCGCCGAGAAGCTGATCGCCGAGGAGACCGTCGACCAGCCCGAGTTCGAGAAGCTGTTCGACGGCATTCCGCCCAAGCCGGAGCGCCTCGCGGGCATCCCGCGCGTCGTCGCCCCGGGCACGGATGGCGGGACCAGCACGGGCCCCACCTCGCCGATGCCCAACCCGTCGCCCCAGCCCGCCTGACGGCGACAGCCCACCAGCCACGCACGAACGGCGGACCCTCACCGGTCCGCCGTTCTCGTACCCGCGACGCGCCCACCGCCCGCCCGGCCCGCGCTACGATCGACGGGTCGTCCCGCCCAGCCTGGAGACCCCATGACGGACCTCATCGAAGCGCACGGCGCGTCACCCATCGATCCGGCCGTCGAGGCGGCCCTGGCGGCCTCCGCGGGCGCTCGTGCCGAGGCGCTGCTCGAGTTCTGCCGCATTCCCAGCGTCTCGTCGCTGCCCGAGCACGCCGAGGACATGGTCCGGGCCGCCGAGTGGGTCGCCGAGCGACTGCGCCGGGTGGGGGCCACGGACGTCGCCGTCGAGCGGACCGATCTGCACCCGATCGTCTACGGGCGCATCCACGAGGCCCCGGGCGCGCCGACCGCCCTGGTCTACTGCCACTACGACGTGCAGCCCGTTGATCCGGTCGAGCTATGGGAGACGGCACCCTGGGACCCGTTCCTCCGCGACGGGCGCTTCGTCGGACGGGGCACGGCGGACGACAAGGGCCAGCTCGTCATGCACCTCTCGGCGCTCGAGGCGCTGCGCGCCGCCGGCAGGGCGCCCGCGGTGAACCTCACGTTCGTCTTCGAGGGCGAGGAGGAGTACGGCTCAGACAGCCTGTACGCCTGGATCGAGGCCAACCGCGACCGGCTCGGGGCGGACGTCGCGATCATCAGCGACACGGGCTACTTCGAGGGCAACATCCCGGCGATCACCGTGGGCCTGCGCGGGATCATGTACGCGCAGATCGACGTCGAGCTCTCGCCCGTCGACCTGCACTCGGGGATGTATGGGGGCACCGTCGACAACCCCGCCAATGCGCTCGCGCGGATCATCGCGGCGATCAAGGGCGCCGACGGCCGCATCCGGATCCCGGGCTTCTACGATGACGTCGTGGCGCTGACCGACGCCGAGCGCGAGGCCCAGGCGGCGCTCCCGTTCGACGACGAGACGTACCGGGCCGAGATCCCGGTGCCGGCGCTGACCGGCGAGGTGGGCTGGACGACGCTCGAGCGCAAGGGCGCGCGCCCCACGTTCGACGTCAACGGCATGTGGAGCGGCTTCCAGGGCGAGGGCGCCAAGACGATCATCCCGGCCCACGCCCACGCGAAGGTGTCCACGCGCCTGGTCGCGAACCAGGACCCTGCCCGGGTCTTCGCGGCGCTGCGCGACTTCGTGGCCGAGATCGCCCCGCCGACCGTCAAGGTCACGACGACCTACATCCACGGCGGCGAGCCGTCGCTCACCCCGACGGACCACCCGGCGACCCAGGCCGCGGCCCGCGCGATCGAGGCCGTTCACGGCGTCCCGCCGATCTACATCCGCGAGGGCGGGTCCATCCCGGTCACCGCCGCGTTCGACCACTCGCTGGGCTTGCCCGTCGTGCTGATCGGCTTCGCGCAGCCGTCGTGCAACGCCCACGCCCCCAACGAGTGGTTCCTGCTGGAGAACTTCGAGCTCGGCACGCGGGTGATCGTGCGGCTCTGGGACGAGCTCGCGGGCCTGCCCCGCTAGGACCCGTACCTTTGCCGGGCCGCGCGCTCCACCACGGGGGTGTCGGCAGGCGCAAGGCCCGGTGCTAGGATGCGGAAACAGCGAACCTATCCGGGGAGGATGACCGCACGGTGACGACGGAGCAGGGGGCAGAAACGACGCCGAGGGCGTCCTGGCGCCTCGACGGGCCGCACGGGAGCATGGTGCCCCGGTCGGCGATCGAGGTGCTGGTCGATCTCAACGAGAAGGTGGCCAGCGGCAAGGTTGGGGAGTACCAGCCCGTACCCCTCGGATTCACGCCGCTCGACAAGACCATCGGCACGGGCCTGCGCACGGGTGAGCTCCTGCTCATCGGCGGCGCCCAGGGCACCGGCAAGACGACCATGGCGCTCCAGATGGCGCGCAACGTGGCATCGGGCGGCCAGGCGAACGTGCTCTACATCTGCTTCGAGCACGACGAGCAGTACCTGCTCAACCGGCTGATCGCGGCCGAGTCGGCGCTCGCGCACCTGCCGCACAAGACCGGCGCGATCAAGATCCAGGACGTCCGCAAGGAGATCATGGGGACCTGGATGGCCGAGGGTGGCGGCGTCGCCCAGCTGGCCGCCAACCCGCGCCTGCGACCGAGCCTCGACCGGATCGCCCGCTACGGGCAGAACCTGTTCATGCTCCGCGGCTCGCAGACCGCCAGCACGATCGACGGCATGCGGTCGCTGATCCAGCAGCACCGCGAGCTGTCCGGCGACCGGCGCCTCCTCGTTGTCGTGGACTACCTCCAGAAGGTCCCGGTCATCCCCGAGCCGCCGAACGAGGCCGAGAAGGTCACGTACGTGATCAACGGGCTCAAGGACATCGCCCTGTCCGAAGAGGTCCCGATGATCGCGATCGTCGCGGCGGACAAGGAGGGCCTCAAGGCCTCGCGGCTGCGCAACTACCACCTGCGCGGGTCGTCGGCCATCAACTACGAGGCCGACATCATCCTGATCCTCAACGAGAAGTACCAGATCGTCGCCAAGGTCAACATCGAGTTCAACCCGTACCAGGCGCAGCGCTTCCGCGACTGGGTGATCGTCTCGGTGGAGAAGAACCGCGGCGGCCAGGACGCGGTGGACCTCGAGTTCGAGAAGCACTTCGAGTTCTCCTGCTTCGACCCGAACGGCAGGACTGTTCAGGAAAAGCTGATCGAAGAACGCCTCTACAACGACTAGCGGACGGTTGATCCGGCCGGCGCGCGCGTTGTCGACCGCGTGTCCGACCGCACGCACATCCGGGTGCGCTCGCTGCGGTCCTCGCCTCCGCCTTCGCGTCGGCGTGCCTGATCCGCCCGCGGCATGCGGCGCCCTCGAACCGGCCGCCGCCGCGCGCAGGACCTGGCGCATGACGCCCCGAATTCACGTGGTGCATCAGTTCGGGCTCCTCGCTGGCCGCTGGGAGCTCCAGCTTGGCTTCTCGGGCCTGGTGCCTGCGGCGAACGACGGGATCTCATGCGCACGGTGAATTGGGCGCCAGCCTGGCCGGCCTTCCGCCGCCTCGAGCGCCCCCGGGAGGCTGGCGTGCCGCACGGGGGCATGGCGGAACCCCGGACCCGGAACCCGGTGCCCGCGCGCCGCCCGGCGCGGTAGAGTTCGCCTCATGAACAGTCGTCATGCCGCCGACTTCCCGGGCGTCGTCGAGATCGTTGTCGAGATCCCCCGCGGGTCCCGCAACAAGTACGAGTACGACGAGGAGACGCACGTCTACCGGCTCGACCGTGTCCTCTCGTCGGCGGTGTTCTACAACTTCGACTACGGCTTCATCGAGGGCACCCGGGCCGACGACGGCGACCACACGGACGCCCTCCTGATCATCGACGAGCCCACGTTCACCGGCTGCCACGTGTGGGGGCGGCCGATCGGCGGTCTCGAGATGCGCGACGAGCATGGCTTCGACTTCAAGACGCTGTGCGTCGCGATCGGGGACCCGCACCAGCAGCACATCGAGAGCCTCGACCAGATGCGGCCCCATCGACTCGTCGAGATCGAGCACTTCTTCAACACCTACAAGCTGCTCGAGGAGAAGGAGGTCGACGTGGTGGGCTGGCGCGACCGCGACCGGGCGCTGGAGGTGCTCGCCGCGGACCGGGTGCGCTTC
>JANNHX010000003.1:0-4176 GCA_031404615.1 Chloroflexota bacterium | reverse complement strand
ACTACCCGTCGTGGATCCTGGCCCTCGCTATGGGTGCGGGCAAGACGGTCCTCGTGGGCGCCATCATCGCCACGGAATTCGCGATGGCCCTCGAGTACCCGGACGCCGGCGACGGCCCCGCGCCGTTCATTGAGAACGCGCTGGTGTTCGCGCCGGGGACGACGATCATCGAGAGCCTCCGGGAGTTGAGCGAGATCCCGTACGACCGCATCCTCCCGACGCGACTCCACGACCGGTTCGCGGCCTCCATCAAGATCACCTTCACGCGTGACGGCGAACGGGACATCCCGGTCATCCGTGGCAGCCGGTTCAACCTCGTGGTGACCAACACCGAGAAGATCCGTATCCAGTCCGCCTCCAAGCGTGCGGCGGGTGCCCTCGGCCAGCTGCGCTTCGCCCACCTGGATGAGACACGCCGTGAGGAGGCAGACGCCGTCGCGAACCTGCGGCTCCAGGCGATCGCCTCGCTTCCCCACCTGGGCGTGTTCAGCGACGAGGCCCACCACACCTATGGGCGTTCCCTCGGGACAGAGCTCAAGCGGGTCCGCCAGACCGTGGACTACCTCGCCGCGGCGACCAACGTCATCGCCGTTGTCAACACGACAGGCACGCCGTACTTCGAACGCCAGCCGCTCCGCGACGTCGTGGTCTGGTACGGCCTTGCCCAGGGCATCGCGGACGGGATCCTCAAGGAGGTGGCTGGCAACATCGCCGCTCTATCCTTCGAGCCGGAGCACGCCGACGAGTTCGTCGCCTACGTCGTGGACGACTTCTTCTTCCACTACCGCGACCACCGGCTCGAGAACGGTGCGCCAGCGCGCCTCGCGATCTACTTCCCGCAGGTGGATGACCTCGACGAGCTGGCGCCTCACGTGGAGCTCGCGGTGACCCGCGCGGGCCTCGATCCCGGCATCGTCCTGCGCAACACGAGCCAGTCCAGTCAGGCCGAGATCGACGCCTTCAACCGCCTCAACGATCCGACGAGCCCGCACCGGGTCATCCTGCTGGTGAACAAGGGCACCGAGGGCTGGAACTGCCCCAGCCTGTTCGCCACGGCGCTCGCCCGGAAGCTCCGCACCAGCCAGAACTTCGTGCTCCAGGCCGCGAGCCGCTGCCTCCGGCAGGTGCCCGGCAACACGCTCCCCGCGAAGATCTACCTGTCGGAGACGAACCGCGCCGCGCTGGACACCCAGCTCCGCGAGACGTATGGCGAGACGCTTGAGGGCCTCGACCGGAGCCGCAGGGCCAGCCAGCCGGCGGTCATCCGGCTGCGGAAGACGGACCTCCCGACGATCCGGGTGCGCGTCCCCATGCGCGTGCTTGCGCGTGCGGCGGAGCCGAGTGCTGCCGCTCCCCTGCGGCTCGAGCGCCCGGCGTCCCAGGCCGGTGTTGAGCTGCGGGTCTCCCAGTTCGACGTCGGCCTTGCTGCGGCGACACGGCGCGTGCTCCGGCAGGTGGGTGAGACCGTCGCGATCGAGACGGCGACCGACACCGTGGACGCCCGCACCGCGGCGAGTGCACTCGCGGCGACATACCGCGTCGACACGTGGCCGATCCTCGATGCACTGCGTGCCACCTACCCGGGTGAGGAGATCCCGGTCGGCCACCTCGATGGCCTGGCCGCGCAGCTGGAAGCGGCGACCGGCGGATACGTCGAGTCGACCGTCGAGGCAGATCGGGACCTCGAGATCGTGAAGCCTGACGGGTTCGACCTCGCGATGGTCGACGGGGTGGAGGTCCGACAGGCGGAGATCAGCTACCCCGTCGACCGGGCCGGGCTCGTCTGGCCCGTGGACCGCGTCTCGGACAACGCGGGCGGGTACGGGTTCCACTACGCCCCGTACAACTTCGACTCACGCCCGGAGGCCGACTTCTACGAGCGCGTCCTGCGGCAGCTCAACCTCGATCCGTCCGAGGTCCAGGACGTCTACTTCACCGGCGCGATCACCGATCCTGGCAAGACGGACCTCTCGTTCGCGTACCAGCACGCTGGCCGAGAACGCCGCTACACCCCGGACTTCCTGATCCACGCCCGCGGAGACCGCTGGCTGCTGGTCGAGATCAAGATGACCGCTCGCAGGGATGATCCGATCGAGGGACGGGACGGGCTCAAGGCCCAGAGGATGCGTGACCTCGAGCAGCGGAACCCGGGGCGGGTGGTCTACCGGATCGTGTTCGCGGACGAGGTCGTGGCGGCGAACGACGTCGAGGCGGTCCGCGCGTTCCTGGTGGACGAGATCCAGGCGTGATCGCTGATGACCAATCGACGGCTAATCATGCAAGAGTTAGCCGTCAGCGCTCAAGCGAGCGAGGTTCATCTCCGCCGACTCGCGCACCTGGTCGGTAGAGCCCGAGCCGCCGACCAGGCGGACGGCCCTTCGCAGTGCCTCAACTGCCTCCTCGACGACCCGCCGGGCGGCGCGGGCAGGCACGCCCCACCCTGCGGCCTCGGCGAGCACCTGCTCATGCCCGATCTCCATGATCCGGAACCGGCCGCCGACCGGGAGGCTGACGAACCGCTGACCCGGGACGAAGGCGCCCGTGGGCACCACGTCGTACATCGGCGAGAGGGCGACAAGCCCGGAGCCGTCGTGCAGAAGCGACCAGTTCTTGGCGTGGGCATCGGCGTTGCCCATGGCGAGGGTCACGACGAGCTGGCGCAGGAGGCGCTCGAGCTCCTGTGCGGGCCGGACGCCGCGTGTGGCCAGGACCTCCGCCAGTCTGGCCAGCGAGGGCTTCTGCGGCCGGAACGGGGGCTCGTGGTACTTGTCACTCGGCGGCAGGCCCAGCGCCTGGCACAGGTCCTCCTGGTGGACACGCTCGATCGAGCCAGCCGCGTCCTCGTGCCGGTCGAAGCGCGTGACGACCAGGACAGGGCGCGAGCCCAGCGCGTTCTCCGCGCGAGCGCTGGCAGCCTCCGTCACGATCCCCGCGACCGCGAGCGACCATGCCTCGGCGGCGACGAGACCGGGCCACTGCGGCGGCTCCGGCTTGAGGATGTGGGTGCTGGGGGCGCCGCCCAGGGGGAGCGCCCACCCGCCGTCGCGCCAGGCCAGCACCAGCTTGTCCTGGGCACCGCCGAGCGACATGCGAAGGGCACCTTCAACGTCGTACGGACGCCCCGGCAACGCGTCGAGCCGCTCCCCCACCTCGGCATCGGCCAGCGGCTGGTAGCCGGGCGCCGCCGGTCGCCGGTCGTCGGCTTGGACCGCAACTGCACCAGCACACTCCCAGCCGATCTCCGCAAGGAGCCCGAACCAGTCGTCAGGTTGAACCCCGAACCGGCTGGCGGCACGCACGCGGGTCTCCCCCTCAGGCAGGAGCCCCTCGAACCAGGCCCGTGTCAGCTCCGGCGTCCATGGCTCGCCACCGGACGCGGCCACGGTGAGCACCGGGCCACCTGTCGCCGGGATGAAGCGCGCGCTTCGTCGACCGGCACGGTCAAGGGTCCCAGCGGGCTCGCCGTGCAGGGTGACGATCAGCCGCTCAGGCATCGGCCGTCCGGTCAGAGCGATCGCGCGCGTGGATCTCGACGACACCACCAAGCATCGCGATCGCCCGGAGCGCCAGCGGCGCGTCGACCGCGCCGCCGCGCTCCAACTTCGCCACCGTGACACGATGGACACCGAGCCACTCGGCGAGGTCCGTCTGCGTCCACCCGCGCGCCGCCCGGAGCGCGCGGATCGTCTGGCCGAGACCGGCGGCGTCGTACACTCTGGCGATCAGGGAGTGGCTGTCATCGTTCGCTGACATCTGGCCCACGTCGTGCGAATGTCATCCACTGGTGACATTGACCGACCGAAGCCCAATTGTCAACCGTTGCTGACATCATTGAGGAGGCGCCCGTGCCTGGGGGAGACGAGGTCCGGATCACGCAGGCAAAGGGGCGGCCGATGCTGTCCTGGGTTGGCAAGCGGCCGCTGCGCGAGGTCCGGGCCTTCCCGGCGCAGCTCGTGGAGCGGTTCGCGCCAGATGCGCCGGCGGGTGTCGCGGCAGACACGGGCTGGACGGGCTGGCCGGACCGCATTGACCGCGGCGGGCTGCTCTACCACGGCGACAACAAGGAGGTCCTCGCGCACCTGCTCGCCAGCGGGTTCCGCGGCAGGGTGGACCTGGTCTACATCGATCCGCCCTTCGATTCCGGCGCGGACTACGTGCGCAAGGTCCAGCTCCGCG
>JANNHX010000002.1:0-4351 GCA_031404615.1 Chloroflexota bacterium | reverse complement strand
TGAGTTGCAGGCGCAGCGTGTGGACGAAGTAGTAAGCCAGGACACTGACAAACAAATGGCCTTCGACGCGGCGCTCGATTTGATGGTGGACCGGGCGCAGCCCCAAGTCGGTCTTGAGCCAGGCAGTTCGGGGAGACGTCGGACTTCGAGCGGTACCCGCGGAACGAGGCACGCGACCTCGCCAGGGCGGAGGCGGCGGGCGTCGACGTCGTCTTCGCGCCGGACGTCGATGCGGTCTACCCGCAGGGCTTCGACACGATCGTGTCCGTCGGCGCGATCTCGCGGCCGCTCGAGGGCGCGGCGCGGCCGGGGCACTTCGACGGCGTCGCCACCGTGGTCGCGATCCTGTTCGCGCTCGTCGGCGCAGAGCGGGCCTACTTCGGGCTCAAGGACTACCAGCAGGTCCGGGTGATCTCGCGGATGGCGCTGGACCTCGCGCTGCCGACCGAGGTCGTCCCCTGCGAGACCGTCCGCGAGGCCGACGGCCTGGCGATGTCGTCGCGGAACGCCCGGCTCACGCCCGAGGGTCGCACGAAGGCGGCCGTTCTGCGGCGCGCGCTCCTCGCGGGGGCGGCATGTGTGCGCTCGGGCGAGACGTCCGCGGCGGCCGTGCGGAACGCGATGCTCTCCGTGCTCGCGACGGAACCCGCGGCGACGCCTGACTACGTGTCCGTGGCGGACCCCGACTCGCTCGACGAGCTGGTCGTCGTCGCTGGGCGGGCGCTGCTCTCGCTCGCGGTGCGCATCGACGACGTCCGCCTCATCGACAACGAGCAGGTCCCCTGACGGCGGCGCCGCCGGAGGTCAAGGCGTTCTTCGCCGGGTCGGCGCTCGGCTTCGCGGTCCACGGGCGGGTGCTGGAGCTCCTCGCGCCGCTGGGTGACCCCGGGGTGCGCGTGACGAAGGCCCAGGTCGCATACCGGCGGCGCGTTGCGTTCGCCTGGACCTGGCGCCCTGGGACGTGGCTGCGGAGGCCGGCCGCCGAGGTGGCGCTGTCGATCGCGCTGCCGTACCGCGACCCGTCGCCGCGCTGGAAGCAGGTCGTGGAGCCGAGGCCCGGCCGGTGGATGCATCACCTCGAGGTCCGGACGCTGAATGACCTCGACGACGAGGTCGCCGCGTGGCTCGGAGCCGCCTGGGACGCCGCCGGCTGAGGGGCGTGGGGCGCCGGCCGGCGGGCCGGCGACCGCGGAACGGGCCGCCTGGCGGTCACGGGACGTCGCGGGCCGCCGACGCGGTGGTCAGTGCCCCGGTGAGCCCTCGACCGCGCCCCTGCCCCTGCCCCCGGACCCGGGCTGCGCGCCCTGTCGCAGCGCCAGCCCGATAAGCGCCGACGCGACCACCGCCACGACCGCACCCGCCGGGTAGACCGCCCACAAGCCGCCGACCGCCGCGATCTGCCCGGCGAGGATCGCCCCGATGATGTTCCCTGCCGCGAAGGTCGTGCTCCCGAACAGCGCCTGTGCGGTCGCCCCGAGCTGTCGCGGCACACGCGACGCGATGTAGCTCGTGGTCCCGACCATCGCGAGCGCGTAGCCGCTGCCGCCGAGCGACGTTGACGCGATCAGCAGGAACGGGTCGGAGGCGAGGGTCCACGCCACCGAGCGGGCGATGAACAGCAGCGACCCGATGAAGATCAGCCGGCCGACACCGACGCGGCGGGCGAGACGCGAGAACAGCAGCATGAACGGAATCTCGAACAGGGCCGAGGTCGCCCACCCGATGCCGACGAGCCGCGTGTCGCCACCCAGCTCCACCACGCGCAGCGAGAACAGCGCCATGGACCCGACCGCGGTGATCCACATGACGCAGGACCCGACGAAGAACAGCCCGAGCCCCGGGAGCTTGAGCAGGCCCAGGGCCGCAAACGGGCCCACGGCGCCCACCCGATGGGTCCGCCGGGCCGTCCGGCCGAGCATCAGGACGGCGGCGATCCCCGCCCCTATCATGCCCACGGCATAGACGACGAACATCACGGGCACCGAGGTGGCCGCGACGATGGCACCCGTCCCGATCGTGCCGACCATGAACGCAACGGAACCAGCGACCCGCGCCTGCCCGAACCGCTCCCGACGGGGCATGAGCCGTTCGATCGTGCGGGCATCGACGAGTGGCACGAGCCCGGCGGCGCCCCCGGCGAGCACCAGCACGGCGCCGGCCATCAGCGGCACGGGCGGCGCCCCGGCCAGCACGACGCCCGAGCCGGCGGCCAGCAGTGCCGCGACCAAGAACGGGCCGCGCATGTCGCCGAGGCGGTCGGCGGCGAGCCCCCACATCGGTCCGGCTACGATGGCCACCGCCGAGGGCACCGCGGCGAGCACGCCGATGACGCCGACATCGAGGCCCAGCAGCGCGAAGTACGGCGCCGCGAACGCCGTCCAGGCCCCGACCGCGAGGAACATGAAGCCGTACACCGCCCAGGACGGGACGATCGAGAGCGGCCGGGCGGTCGTGGGTTCGGTGGCAGGCGTCGTCATGGCGGCGAGCACGGGCTCGGCGGTGGCACCGGGGTCGGTCATCGTGCCCAGTGTGCCGCCTGCAACCGGATCTTGGGATCCGCGATCAGGCCGGGTCGCACGTCGGGCGGCCGCCCGAGCCCGAACCCCGTCGGGACCGCGCGCCCGAGGACGGTCCGGGGGCCCCGAGCCTCGCGGGCTCGGGCTTGCCCGGCAGGCCGCTACTTCACCGCACCCGCGACCAGGCCGCGGACGAAGTACCGCTGCCCGAAGAGGAACAGCAGCAGGATCGGCAGCGCGCCCAGGAACATCCCCGCCATCACCAGCGGCTCGTTGACCGCGAAGCGGCTCCGCAGCGTCGTGAGGCCGGCCATCAGGGTCCGCAGCTTGTCATCCTGGAGGAACACGAGGGCGATCAGCAGCTCGTTCCAGACCCACATCGCGTTGACCACGATCAGCGTGATGAACCCGGGACCTGACAGCGGGATGACGATGCTCCGCAGGATGCGGAGGGTCGAGGCCCCGTCGATCCTGGCGGCCTCGAAGATCTCGGCCGGGAGCGTCCGGAAGAAGCTCGACAGCATGTACACGGAGAACGGGATCATCATGCCCGTGTAGATCAGGACAACGCCCAGGTAGGTGTTCGTCAGGCCCAGCGGCTGCATCCCCAGGAACAGCGGCAGGATGAGCACCGCCGGCGGGATCACCATCAGCGCCACGAGCACCCGCAGCAGGAACGTCCGGCCGCGGAACGTGAGACGCGCGATGGCGTAGGCGGCGAGCGTGGACACGATCGTCGCCGCGACGACCGAGGCGGTCGTCACGATCACGCTGTTCATGAACCAGATCGGGATCCGGCCGTCCTCGAGGAGCGCGGCGTAGTTGTCCAGCGTGGGAGGCAGCGGCAGCCCGAACTGGTCCTGCGTCCAGACCTTCCGGGTCTTGAGGCTCGTCTCGATCATGTAGTAGACGGGATAGATGGCCGCGACCGCCATCGAGAGCATCAGCGCCTGTTTGAACATCGCCGCGGGGGAGAAGAGCCGGCGCACCGTGCTCACTCCTCACCCGTGTCGTTCTCGTCGCCCCGGACGAGCAGCTGCACGACGATGAGCGCGCTCGTGGCCACCAGCAGCAACACCGCGACCGCCGAGGCGATCCCGATGGCCCGGTACGCGAAGGCGTACTTCCAGATGTACAGCTCCAGCACCGAGGAGGCGAATGCCGGCCCGCCACCGGTCATCGAGTAGACGTAGGCGAAGACCCAGCTGAGCATCGTGATCAGCTCGATCACCACGAAGAAGCTCATCACCGTCCTGAGCTGCGGGACGGTGATGTAGCGGAGGCGGGCCCACCAGCCCGCCCCGTCGATCATCGCGGCCTCGTACAGCTCCTCCCGGATCGAGGCCATCCGTGCGAGGAAGAGCATGACCCCGAACCCGAGCTCGCGGTAGATGATCACCGACAGGATCGATGGCATCACCAGGTCCGGGTCACCGAGCCAGTCCTGGGCGAGGCCGCCCAGACCGACTGCCCGGAGGACCTCGTTGATGATGCCGTTGTAGCCGTAGAGGTAGACGAACGTCACGCCGATGACCGGCACCGCGAGGATGTAGGGCGTGAACACGAGCGTCCTGTAAATGCGCCAGCCCCGGATCCGGTCAAACAGGATCACCGCGACGACCAGCGCCACCACGGTCATGATCGGGACGCCGAACAGCAGGAAGACGTTGTTCCCGGCCGACTTCCAGAAGACCGTGTCGTTGATGACGAACCCGTAGTTGGCCAGCCCGACCGATGTTCCCCGTTCCGCCGTCGGGCTCAGGAAGCTGTCGATGAAGACGCGGACGATGGGGTATCCGTAGATCAGGAGGATGAACGCGACGGCCGGCGCCACG
>JANNHX010000001.1:0-10791 GCA_031404615.1 Chloroflexota bacterium | reverse complement strand
ACCAACGAGGGCATCGAGCTGCTCCTCAACCGGATCGCCAAGACCGACAGCAACGCCCAGTTCCTGATGACGCTGACCAAGTCCCAGGAGTGAGCGCGCGGGCGTCCACGGGCGCCCGCAGCCCGGCAGGCCCGGGGTGAGCCCTGGGCGAATCACCTAGATTCGGGCCCTTCGGACTACGAATTCGGGCCCGTCACATACCCCCCGCACGAGGGTGGTCCGTTTGCGGCCACCGCAACGTTTCTGGTAGGGTCCACGGAGAGTTCGGTCGCGCCGGTGTCCAGCCGGCAATGGTCTCGGGGGAACCTAGACCACCATCGCGAACCGTCGGAGACCCGGACCGGCACCCCCAGGTGCTCCGTCCCAGGAAGGGTTTCCGCGCTCTGGAGACCATATTGCAGAAGCCGACGGACGGCGCCCAGCGCTCCGCTGATGCCTCGCGCCGCCCCCACCGTGCATCCCTGATCGCCCGCTTCAACATGCGGAGCGTCCGGGCTGCCCGATCCGTCCAGGCATGGTTCTCGGACCATGCCGGTTCGTCCGTCGGCTCCGCAAGCGCCTCCGCCCGTTCCGCCCTGCGACCCCTCGGCACTCCCGAGCGCGCCATCCCGATCGCCGTTGCGTCGATCGTGGCCGTGGCCTCGCTGCTCGCGGTGCTCCCCAGCACCTCCAACGGCGCCGTCGGGAGCACCTCCGGGCGCGGCCAGGACATCCGCCTCGCCGTGAACGGCGCCCTCGGCATCCCCGCGGACCGTCTCGTCGGTCTCGACGGCACCGGGCCCCAGCTCAACGGCCAGATCGACAGCACCGACACGAGCTTCACGCCGTTCCAGATCCCCCAGGACGTCGACACCACCGCCCAGGCCGAGAAGGCCACCGTTGGCCCCGGCAACTTCCTCGACGACGGCACGCTGGTCACGGGCTACGCCCCCGAGACCGACGTCGCGGACGGCGCGGACCTGATCCAGCGCTACAGGGTCAAGTCCGGCGACACCCTCGTCACCGTCGCTAGGCGATTCGACGTGTCGATGAAGACGCTGTGGTGGGCGAACAACCTCAAGTCCAAGGACGACCTCCACATCGGCCAGGTCCTGCGGATCCCGCCGGTGTCCGGCCTCGTGATCGTCGTGAAGGACACGGACACGCTCGACTCGCTGTCGGTCCAGTACAACGTCAGGGCGTCAAAGGTCATCGAGCTCAATGGCCTGGACGACCCGACGCTGGTCGTCGGCCAGGTCCTCGTCCTTCCCGGCGCCAAGGGTGCCCCCATCCCGACGCCCAAGCCCACCGCGAAGCCGGCGGCCAAGCCGCGGAGCACGAGCAGCGGCGGGAGCAGGACGACCAGCAAGCCCTCGAGCCGCGGCGGCCCCACCAACTACAACGGTGGCAGCTTCCGCTGGCCGGTCGTCGGTGGCGGCAACTACATCAGCCAGTACGCTCACGCCGGCCACATGGCGGTCGACATCGCCGGTGATCACGGCTCGCCGGTCGTCGCCGCTGCGGGTGGCCGCGTCGTCTTCGCCGGCTGGAAGTCCAACGGCGGCGGCTGGCAGGTCTGGATCTCGCACGGCAGCGGGATGTACACGACGTACAACCACATGTCGGGCGTCGCGGTCGGGACCGGCCAGAGCGTCGGGCGCGGGCAGCGTGTCGGGCGGCTCGGCGCCTCCGGCCGGGCGACCGGCCCACACCTCCACTTCGAGGTGTGGCGTGGCGGGATGCCCTGGAGCGGCGGCTACCAGACCAACCCCATGCGGTACTTCTAGCTCGTCGCCAGGGCCTCCACCCGGGCTCGCCCCCGGGCCATGCGACAATCACCCTGATGTTCCTTGATGATGTCCGCATCTCCGTGCGTGCCGGTGCCGGCGGTGACGGAGCTTCCACCATGCGCCGTGAGGCCCATGTCCCCCGCGGCGGTCCCGACGGCGGGGACGGCGGTCGCGGCGGTTCCGTGTACCTGCGCGTTGACGCGGGTCAGACTGCGCTCCACGACTTCCGCTTCAAGCACAACTTCGTCGCGACCTCCGGCGGTCGCGGCGAGCGCCAGAAGCGCCATGGCAGGTCCGGCGACGACCTGTACCTCGCGGTCCCGCCCGGGACCGCGGTCATCGACCTCGCGAGCGGCGGGCTGATCGCGGACCTCGTGGCGGTGGGCCAGGAGGTCATGGTCGCCAAGGGCGGCCGCGGCGGCCTCGGCAACGTCCACTTCGCGACCGCGACGCACCAGGCCCCCAAGCACGCGCAGATGGGCGAGCCCGGCGCGGAGATGGAGCTTCGCCTGGAGCTGCGGCTCATCGCGGACGTCGGGCTCGTGGGGCTCCCGAACGCCGGCAAGTCAACGTTGCTCGCCGCGGTCACCAACGCGACACCCAAGATCGCCGCTTACCCGTTCACGACGCTCGAGCCCAACCTCGGTGTCATGGACCTGGGCATCGACGACGGGCGCCGGCCGACGATCGCCGATGTGCCGGGCCTGATCGAGGGCGCCTCGGCCGGGGCGGGCCTCGGCCACGCGTTCCTGCGCCACGTCTCCCGGACACGCGTGCTGCTCCACATCGTGGACGGTGCGGCCAAGGACCCGGCGTGGGACCACGCGGTGATCCGCGACGAGCTCGAGGCGCACGACCCGGCGCTGCTCGAGAAGCCGATGCTCACCGTCTTCAACAAGATGGACCTCGAGGCGGCGCGCGAGGCGTGGCCGGCGTTCGAGCAGGCGATGCGCGAGGCTGGCCTGCCGGTGCTGGCGATCTCCGCCGACGACGGCGAGGGGCTCGGGGCCCTCATCGACGCGGTGGGGGACCTGCTGCCCGACAGCGAGGGCATGGCGGAGCCGCCGGATCCCGCGGGAGTCGTGGTCCATCGCCTCGAGGCGACCGGCGACGGCTTTTCTCTCGAGCGCGAGGACGGTGCCTTCGTCCTGCGCGGCAAGAAGATCGAGCGGATCGCCAACCAGACCAACTTCGACAACGAGGAGTCCGCCGAGCGCTTCCAGCGGGAGCTGCGTCGGAACGGCGCGGACAACGCCCTGCGGAAGGCCGGCATCCGGCCCGGCGACACCGTGCGCATCGGGCCCGTGGAGCTGGAGTGGGAGCCGCTCGAGGAGGAGCGGTGACGGACGCCCCCGGCGGGCTGATGCCCGACGGCCGGGTGCCGAGCGGCCAGCTGCCGGGCGGGCTCGCCCCCCTGGCGGACGTCGCGCCGCCGACCGTGACCCTGGCCGGGTCCGTCGGGATCCTGGGCGGCACCTTCGACCCGATCCACAACGGCCACCTCGCCATCGCCGAGGAGGCGCGCGAGACGCTGGGCCTGGAGCGCGTGCTGCTCGTCCCGGCCGCGTCGCCGCCGCACAAGCCCGACCGCCACGTCACGGACGCCGCCCACCGGCTCGCGATGGCGCGGCTCGCGGTCGAGGACAACCCGTCCTTCGCGGTGAGCGGCCTCGAGGTCGAGCGCGGCGGCGCGTCGTACACGGTCGACACGCTCGCGGCGCTCGCGGCCCACGGGATTGCCGAGCCCTGGTTCATCCTCTCCGCCGAGGCGCTCGCGGACTTCGGGTCCTGGCGCTCGCCGGACCGGATCCTCGAGCTGTGCCGGCTCGCGGTCGTGCCGCGCGGCGGCTACGAGCCCCTGGACCGCGCCTGGGTCGCCGAGCGGTTCCCGGGTCGCGAGGACCGCGTGCGGTTCCTCCCAGGGCCCCTCTTGCCCATCTCGGGTAGCGTGGTGCGACGACGGGCCGCCGTCGGGCGCTCGGTTCGCTACCTCGTGCCCGATGCCGTCGCCCGCTATATCGCCCACCACCAGCTCTACACGGACCCCTCCTGGAGGACCCAGACCACGTGACCGAACCCGTCCACACCGCCACGCAGCGACCCGACGGCCTGCCGGCCCGCGAGACCGCGGCGCCGAAGTCCGACCTCGCGCCGCTCGACCTCGCACGACGCATCGTGGAGCTCGCGGAGGACAAGAAGGCCGCCGACATCGTCCTGTTGGACCTCGGGGGGCTGACCACGCTGGCCGATGCCTTCGTGATCTGCTCCGGCGGGTCCGAGCGGCAGATCAGCGCCATCGCGGACGGCATCATCGAGGGCCTCAAGGACGAGCGCGTCAAGCCCATCGGTCGCGAGGGCACGTCCGAGTCCCACTGGGTGCTCGTCGACTACGGCAGCGTCATCGTCCACGTGTTCACCCCGCCGGAGCGGGACTACTACCAGCTCGAGAAGCACTGGGGCGAGGCGCGCGTCGTCGTGCGTGTGCAGTAGGTGATCGAGGCTCATCCAGTGGTTGGGTACCGGTGTGAGCGGTACCGACGGGTCATGTCCGGCGGCGGGCTCGGCTCCTAGATTGGTGGCAGGTCGCCAGCCAGTGGGGCTGGCGCCACCGGAGAAGCCCCGATGTCGGGCCTGCGAGATCGCTGCCCTGGCTGCAGCCGAACGCTCATCGTCACCCGATTCGACACGACGTTCCGGCTCCCCGACCGGACCGAGCGGCTGTGCTTCGGCATTCCCGGCGGCCTCTGCGAGGACTGCCACCAGCTGTACATCGACCCCGAGCTGATCGACCTCCTGGACCTCGGCGAGGGTCGCTGCGTCTTCGCGATCGAGAGCGACATCGTCATGCAGGAAGAGGCCTGGTCCTCCGCCGACTGACGGCCCTGCCTACCGTGCCCGGTTGATCGGGGCGGCGCGGCCTGCGGCTCCTCCCGAGGCTCCCGACCGCCGCTGCGCGACGCAGTCGCGCATCCAGAGCGTGAACGCCAGCCTGACCTGGCGCTCCGTGCTCCCCGAGTCCACCGCCCCCTTGATCATCGCGTCGAGCTCCAGCACGCCCTCGAGGGCCGCGTCGAGCTCCGGGAGCGACCAGCGGTGCGCCTGCTCCACGAGCTTCTGGACACGGAACGGGTGCCCGCCGATGGCCTTGACGATCTCGGGCGGGCGGCTGCCTGCCGCGATGTGGTCCGCCGCGATGAGCAGCTCGCGCAACCGCCGGTGCAGGACCACGATCACGATGGGGAGCGGCGTGCTCTCGACGATGCGGTCCAGCAGCGGGGCCGCGATGTCAACCCGACGGTCCCCGACGGCGTCGGTCATCGCCCACGTCGAGTCCGGGATCACCTCCGGGACCAGGGCGCGGACGTCCTCGATGCCGATGGGCGCCGCCTGGCGGTAGAGCGCGAGCTTCTCGAGCTCCGCGGCGGCGAGCGAGCCCTGGCGCTGGCGGTCAACGTCGCCCTCGAGGACGAAGGCGCCGACGCGGCGCGCGAGCTCCTCGGACGCCTCTCGGTCCAGGGTCAGGCCACGTTCCCTGGCCAGGTTGCGCAGCCAGCCCGCGAGCTCGCCGGCGCGCGGCGCGGGGAACGCCCGGCTCTCCCCGCCGGCCTTGAGCACGGCCGATTCGAACGCCGCCAGCATCGCGGCCCGCTTGTTGCCGGGGTCGCCCTGCTCGATGAAGACGAGCGCATTGCCGGGGGCGACGACGCCGAGGGCCTTCTCGAGAGCCTCGCGCGAGTCCTTCGACCGGACGAGGGGGCCCGGATCCGTGATGACCGCCAGGCAGCCGCCGCCGAACATGGGAGCCGTGCCGACACGCTCGGCGATCTGGGCCGGGTTCGTCTCGGCTCCCGTCACGCGCCACCGCTCGGGGGCGGTGCCGGTCTCCTGCTCGAGGCGGCGGGCGATGGCGACGACCGCGCCGTCCAGCGCGAAGCCGTCGCCGCCGCGGTACCAGGCGATGACCGGGGCCGTCACCGGGAGGCCTCGGGACGGGGAGCCGCCACGGCGCGGGATGCCTCGCGGAGGGCGCGGCGGGACCAGCGCAGGCGTCGGACGTCCGCCGGGGCTACGCCCGCGGCCCCGCAGACCTCGCGCTCGAGGGCTCGCGCGCGGGCCTCGACGCGCGCAGCGGTCTCGTCTGCCCAGCCGTGGCCGCCCGGCGGCCGGTCGCCCTTGCCCAGGATGGGATCTCCCGGGCCGGAGGGGTACCGGCGGCGCCACGAGCCGAAGCGCTCGTCCATGGACTCCAGCGCCTGCCCAGCGCGCTTGTCCGCGTACGCCACGACCTTGGCCTCGATGGGCGCGGCATCCAGGCGGGCGGCGTCGGCGTCGTCGGCGAGGCGCGTCACGGGGTGGTCGCGGACCAGGGGCGCCAGCTCCGGCATGCCGTGGGCCTCGAGCCATGCCGCGGAGCCGTCACCGTGGCGGACCCCGCGGACTCGGCCGGCGGGGATCTTGTCCACGTCGTGGAGGAGCGCGGCCGCCTCGACGGCTCGCACGTCGATGGGTGTCCCGTGCCTCGCGATGGCCCGCGCCAGGAACCCGGCGACGTCCGCCACGGCGCAGGCGTGGCGGAGCGACCACGCGGGCGGGTCCAGGAAGAGCAGCAGGCGGGCGGCCTCGCGGCGCGCCGGGATGGTCATGCCCCTGATCGTAGCCCGTGGTGGCGGCGAGGGCGGACAGGGTCTGTACGGGGTCTCCGGGGCGTCCCGGCGTCGCCGCGGTCCTGCGCGCGCCGGAGGTCGTGACCCGCAGGCCGTCCCGGCGCAGCTCGACCTCGATCGAGCCCTCCTGGTCCGTGCGCAGGATCCGGGCGTCGTGCTCGCGCAGGCGCTCGATCGTCGACGGGGCAGGGTGCCCGTAGTCGTTCTCCATGCCGACGGAGATCAGCGCGAGGGCGGGGCGGGTCGCGTCGAGCAGCGCGTCGCTCGTCGCCGTGGCGCTGCCGTGATGGGCGACCTTGAGGACGTCGAGACGGGTGAGGCCGCGGGCGATGAGGCCCGGGTCCACGTCGTCCTCCGCATCGCCGGTGAGGAGGAACCGCCGTCCGTTCGCCTCGCCGAGGAGCACGATCGAGGTGTCGTTGATCCCGCGGCCGGAGCTCGCGGGGTTGACCGGCACCGCGTCCGGCGGCCAGGCGACGTCGAGGCTGATCTCGTCAAGGCGCAGCCGCGCGCCGGCGGCCAGCGTGGCTCGCGGCGGACCGTGGCGGAGGGCGGCGTCCCAGGCCTCCCAGCCGGAGCTCTGGCCGTGCATGCCCGGCTCGAACACGCGCCCAACCCGGTAGCGCTCCAGGAGGCGGACGAGCCCCGCGACGTGATCCTCGTGCGGGTGGGTGAGGACGACGAGGTCGATCCGCCGGTCCCAGGGCGGGATGCGCGCGTCCAGTTCGAGGAGCAGGCGGTCGGGATCGGGGCCGCCGTCCACGAGGAGCCGCCCGCCGGCGCTGCTCTCCACGAGGATGGCGTCACCCTGCCCGACATCGAGCATCACCAGGCGAGTCGCGCGACCCGTGGCGTCGCCGAGGGCGAGCGTCGAGATGGCGACGACCAGCACGGCGACGCCCGTCGCCAGGCGACCCGCGCGCGATGCGGGCACCGGGCTCGTCGCGGAGCGCGCGGGCCTGGGTGCGTGTGCGGGCCTGGGGGCGTGTGCGGGGTTGGGGGCGTGTGCGGGCGGCCGACGACTCCCCGCCCGTCTCTTCGCGCGCCCCCGACGATCCCGGGCCCACCCGATCAGCGACGGCGCCGCGAGCACCAGCGCCCCAGCGACGAGCGCGGCCGGGAGCGCCGCCTCCGAGGGGATCGCCACGGCAGCAAGCGGCAGCCCGGCGGCGAGCCGCACGACCGCCACGATGACGTGGAGCAGCAGCCAGGCCGGCAGCCCGAGCACCGTCGCGACGATCCCCGGCAGCCCGGCCATCGCGAGTGCGCCGCCGGCCATCGCCAGGACGCCCGCGGCCATCGCGGCCGGCACCAGCGGCACGACCGCGAGGTTGACGACCGGCGCGACGAGCGACAGCCGCCCGAATGTGACCAGCACGTCCGGCAGGGTCGCCGCCTGCGCCGCGAGCGAGATCCCGAGGCCCTCCGCGAGCCAGCCCGGGACCCGCCCGCCCCCGAGACCACCGATCCATCCACCCAGGGGTGTCGCCCACGCGAGGAGCCCGGCCGTGGCTGCGACAGAGAGCCGGAACCCGGCGTCGCCGATCATCGCGGGCTCGGCGAGGAGCATTGTGAACGCCGCGAGGGCGAGGGCCGCCGGCGCCCGGCCCGCGCGCCCGGACTCGCGGGCCAGCAGCACGACCCCGGCCATGACCGCCGCCCGCACGACCGACGGCGAGGCGCCGGCCGCGAGGACGTACGCAAGGATCGTGCCGCCGACCACCAGCGCCACGATGCGTCTCGACCGGCCTCGCATCGCCGCCCCGACCAGCCCCGCCACGATCGCGATGTTCCAACCCGAGATTGCGACCACGTGGCTCGCCCCGGCCGTCGCGAAGTCCGCCGCGAGCGATCGGTCGACGCGCTCCCGGAGCCCGATGAGGATCCCGGCGGCGAGCCCGGCCTCGGGTTCCGGGAGGGAGTTCCGTAGGGTATCGCCCGCGGCGTCCCGAACCGGCTGGAGGGAGAGGCCCTCGGGCTGGGCGATGACCTCGACCGAGGTGGCGTCCAAGCTCCCTGCGGCCCCCGTCCGACTGAGGTACTCCCCGTACCCGTCGTCGTCCGGTGGCGGGCGGAGGCGTCCGCGGACCTCGATGGTGTCGCCGGCGCGGACCCCCGGGAAGGCGGGGAGCGTCCCGGCGACCCGGACGGGCCCGGGCTCCACGGCCAGCGCCAGCCGCGCGACCTGGGCGCCGTCCCGGGGCGACCCGGTTGACTCGACCAGCGCGGTCCACGGCCCCGAGCCCTCGGGGAGCGGCGGCACGATGGGTGCCGCCGGGCCGACCAGCACGCGGAGGGCGATGATGGTCGCCCCGGCCCCTGCTGCCGCTCCCGCGACCGCCGCGCGTTGCCACCGCCACCGCGACCTGGCTCCCGGGCCCGCTATCGCCGCTCCCGGTCCCGTACCGGCCGCCAGTCCCGCGGCGAGCGCCCCGAGCCCCGCCACGAGCGCGACGAGCGCGGGCGCCCCCAGCCAGGCCCATGCCGCAGCCAGGGCGGCCCCGACCGCGAGCCAGGCGCTGCGGGGCACCCGCACGGGCGCCCCGTTCACGGGCCGACGCTGACGAGCGGGCGCAGCTTCTCGAGGGTCGCCGATCCGACCACCTTGCGTGCCAGCAGGTCGTCGACCGCGGCGAACGGCTGCTGCTCCTCGCGCGCCGCGATGATCTTCGCGGCCGTCGCCGGACCCACGCCCGGCAGCGCGTCGAGCGCGTCGGCGTCGGCGGTGTTGAGGTTCACGAGGCCGCCGCCCGGATCGCCGGCCGCCCCGGCCGAGCCACCACCCGGATCGCCGGCCGCAGAAGTCGAGGCCGCCGCCTCGCCCCGCACCGGCACGCGGATCTTCTCGCCGTCCTTGAGGACCGCGGCGAGGTTCAGCCCCTGATCCACGCGTGCGGCGTCGACGGTCGCGCCGTAGCCGCCAGCCGCCTCGATGGCGTCCGCCAGACGCGATCCGACCGGGAGGTGGTACACGCCCGGACGTGCCACGGCACCGCCGACGTCGACCACGAGGACGCCTGGGTTCGACGCCGGATCCGGTGACCAGGTCCCCCCAAGTCTCCCGGATCCGGCGTCCAGGCCCACTGCACCGTCGACTCCGATGTCCGGCTCCCCCCGCGCGGTGACCAGGATGGCCGCGACGGCAACGACGACAGCGATCAACGCTGCGCCGACAGCCGGCCACGGCAGGCCGCGTGAGGTGGGCCCGGGCTCGGGCGGTGCTGGTTCGGGCTCGCTTGTCTCGAGAACGCGCCACGGCGCGCTGGAGGGCTCCACGGGTCGACGATCTCCCCGGCGGGCCCGGCGGCGGGCAATGGGGCGGAGCCCCGTCGCCCAGGGGGCACGTCCTGCGCGACGGGGTTCCTGCGCGGACCATAGGACGCGTCACTTATCTGCCACTTACATGGCAACCCGGATCCGGCGCATCGACGCGACGGGGGCTAGGCTGTCGGCAGCACCGAGGAGCACCCGATGGCCGAGGATCCCTTCCCGCGCGAACGCGCCGGCGCGACGCTGCGCCGCATGCCGGCGTACCTGAAGCTTGCCTGGCGGCTGGGCCGGGATCCCTTGCTGAGCCGCGTGCGCCGGGGGGCCGTCCTGGCCGCGGCCGGGTACCTCGCCTCGCCGATCGACCTCGTGCCGGGCGTCATCCCGGTCCTCGGGCAGCTCGACGACATCGCCGTCGCCCTGGCAGCCCTCAAGTTCGCGCTGGCCGGGCTCGACGGGGAGCGGCGTCGGGAGCACCTCGTCGCGGTGGGCCTCGAGGACGGCCATCTCGCGGAGGACCTCCGAACGGTCGGGGCGACGAGCGCCTGGCTCGTCCGGGCCGGCGCACGCACCACCGGCAGGGCCGCGAGGCAGGGCGGCCGGATCGCCGTGAGCGGGGCGCGCGTCGTGGGTGCAGCGGCGTCCAGGGCGGCCCCCGTGGCACGGAGCGCCGCCGCCAAGGCCGGCCCCGTGGCACGGAGCGCCGCCGCCAAGGCCCGTCCTGCGGCGAGGACCGCAGCGAGCGCGGCCGCCAAGGCTGGACCCGCGGCCCGGGGCGCGGCATCACGTGGTGCCGCGGCCGTGAAGGGCGTGGCATCAATGCGCCCGTCAATGCCCTCGATGAAGGTCCGGGTCTCCCTCCATCGTCCCGCGGCCCTGGGCCCGGGTCGCAGCCCCGACGTGGACGAGGAGCGACTCACGGTGGAGCCCGACGTGATCGAGCTCCCCGGGCCGGGCAGGGATCGGGAAGCCGGCTCTTAGCCCGGATCCACCGATCTCCGCTTGCATCTCGCGCGCCCATGCGGCCCATGCCTGCGTTGGCTCCTGTGCGCGTCACTCACGCACCACCGGGTGCGCTCGCTTCCGTGCTC